>DASSKX010000706.1:0-3246 GCA_035689925.1 Acidobacteriaceae bacterium | reverse complement strand
AACGCCCCTGCTGTTCGGCAACCTGCCGCGCGGCCTGGTTGAAGACCTGCGTCGGCGAGGAGGCCGCGTAGAAGAGAGCGACGTTGGCTCGATCCTGCGGCCGTTCGGTGCTGTCGATGCTGCCAACCGCCATCACTTCGTTATAGGCCCTGGCGTAGGCCTCGCTCGTCAGCGCCGGCGGCGGACCCAGCATGAAGTCGCTGGCGCGGACAATGCCGAATGGCATCACATTTTGCCACTGATACGCGATGCCGGAGGCAACGCCGTTCACAATCGGACAGCTGCCTGTGGCCTGCCATTCTCCGGGAACTGGGGCTCCGGGCGCCTTAAACTGCGCAGGCGCAGAGCCGTCATGAGCGCGAAGCGCGATCATCGCAGTGGCTGCTGCGTCGCCGACGGCAATTCCATCCACCTTGGCCTGGCCATCAGGGATCGCAGCCAGTGAACTGCCGCGAGCGGCACTGAGTGCCGCCTGGCTCGCCGGAAAATAGATGCTGAGCACCCGATACGAGGCCTCAACCGCAGCGGCTTCGGCGGACGCGCCGGCTGGCGCAGTAACTGTGCCAAGGTACGGCTGGTACTGCCGCGTGACCGCGTTCACCGCCTCAAAAACGGCGAGTTGCACAACGGCCGCGGTGCGAGCCTGAGCAAAGGGATTCTGCTTGTTCGCCACTGCGGTATTCACCGCGATGCTGTTCCAGTCCAGAACGGCATCGGCTGCCGCAGCTACTGAGCTGAGGCACAGACTGGCCATCAACCCACAAACGAACCGCACGATCCTCCACCCGGCTTTGCCCATGACGCGATCCATATCTCTCCTCCGATTTGCAGCGGTGCGCCATCATTGCGGTCGGGCCGCGGGGTGTCCATAGCGGAGCGCATGTCGAGGTGTGTTGCTTTGTGTCGCGCTAACAGCGCCTGAATCTCGTACTTACGCCGCCGCCGCGCGCGGGGTGTAGAATCGTTCAACTTCACCGGCCACTGCCATGAGTCCAGCCTCGACCAGGCTGCAGCCATCGATTCTCTTCGGCGAAGATTTCCAGCTGGATCTTCGCCCTCGCAGGCTGCGCCGGGGCAAACATATCCTGCGGCTGGAGCGTATACCCTTCGAGATTCTCCTGCTGCTCGTGGAACACGCCGGCGAGGTCGTCACGCGCGAGCAAATCGTGGCCAGGATCTGGGGAGACGGTGTCTTCCTCGACACGGACAACAGCATCCGCGGTGCGATCCGCAAAATCCGCCATGTCCTTCGAGACGACCCGGATCAGCCGACATTCATCAATACGATCACCGGCAAGGGTTATTGCTTCATCGCACCAGTTCGAGAGGCTCCGCCGGAGGAGCCTCCATCCAGCACCCCGCCGGCCGCCCAGGAGCAGAAGCGCGACCCAGAGCCGGCGCTGCCATTCTCCGCCGATCCTCGCCGCCGCATCCCGGCCCTCCTTCGCGGGTCAGTTCCTGCTCTGGCCATCCTGGCGCTGGTCGCGTTCGGCTACTTCATCGTGAAAAGCCGCAGGACGGCTTCTGCGGGTGCAGGCATTCGCTCCCTCGCCGTCCTGCCTTTGAAGAATCTGTCCAGCGACCCGGCACAGGAGTACCTCGCCGATGGCATGACCGAGGAGCTGATTGGGCGCCTCGCAGCGATTCGCGATCTGCGCATCATCTCCCGCACCTCGGTGATGCGTTTCAGGGACACGCAGTCATCGCTGCCGGAGATTGCCAAAATGCTGGGCGTTGATGCGGTGGTGGAAGGTTCCGTCATCCGGGAGGGCGATCGGGTTCGTGTCCACGCGCAGTTGATCCGCGCTGCCACCGACCAGCACCTCTGGTCCGAATCGTACGACCGGGAGCTGCGCAGCGCCCTGACCCTCGAAAGCGAGGTGGCCGAAGCAATCGCCGACAAGGTGGAAGTGTCGATCTCCGGCAAAGAACGATCCAGGCTCACCGCAGCGCGCCAGGTCTCTCCTGAGGTATACGAAAACTACTTGCGCGGCCGCTTCTCGCTGAACAAAGATACCCGCTCAGACTTTGAGCAGAGCATTCACCATTTCCAGCAGGCGATTGACGAAGACCCTACGTTTGCCCCGGCATACGTCGGTCTCGCCCAGGCTTACAGCGCGCTGGGGACGATCTTAGCCGGAGCCCCGCCGGGCGAGTTCCGCCCCAGGGTCATTGACGCCGCGAAGAAGGCGCTGGATCTGGACCCCGCGCAGCCTCAGGCTCACGTCCTGCTGGCCGACATCTATCAAAAACAGTGGCAGTGGGCCGATTGCGAGAACGAAATCAGGACCGCTTTGGATCTGCGGCCGAACGACGGCCCAGCTCACTTCGCGTATTCCAGCCTTTTGCTCGCCAGGGGACACATTGACGATGCGCTCGATTGGGCGCGGCGCGGCCGTCAGCTCGACCCGGACGCGGTCTCCGGTGCTGACATCGCGTGGATCCTGTTTTGTGCTCGCCGTTATGACGAAGCCGAACGGGAACTTCGCGCCGAACTGGCGGTGAAACCCGAGGAGATCAACGGTCTTTGGAAACTGGGCTTTGTTCTCATCGCAGAGAGCCGAGCCGACGAAGCGATCGCACCGCTGGAAAAGGCGCTCACTCTTTCCCGCGGAAGTCCTGGAGTAGCGGGCGTGCTGGTGAGGGCCTATGCCGGTGCAGGGCGCCGCCGGGATGCACTGCGCCTGCTCGACGAGCTGAAACAGAGGCAACGCACCGGCTACGTTCCGGCGGGAGCGTTCATCCAGGCATCTCTCGGACTCGGCAACAACGAGGAGACATTCGCCTGGCTCGATCGAGCGTATGCCGAGAAGTCCGCCATCCTGCAGTGGCTGAAGGTCGAGCCTACCTTCGACCCAGTCCGGGGCGACCCTCGCTTCTCCGAACTGATCCACCGGATCGGCCTGGATTAGGCAATCGATAAGGGACCGTCCAGTGCAGCGCGTAACGAACGCAAACAGGAGATGCCCTCAGCGAGAATGGCACGCTATCGGAATGAAGCCGTTTCCAGCGCAGCAGGCTCCCGGCCGGCAACTTCATCAACACCCCAGCTTCGATCCGCCGCAAATCCAGCGAGCAACACCGTCGCCCCAAACAGCAGCGTGTCGCCCACATAGTTGATCCCTTCGATGACGAGTGGCGTATGAATTTCCATCACCAGAATCGGCAGGTAGAAGAAGGCTGTCAACAGCACCAGCATCGATCCTGAAACCGCCGCGACCCCGCGGACCATGCGAGGGACGAGCA
>DASSKX010000705.1:0-4305 GCA_035689925.1 Acidobacteriaceae bacterium | reverse complement strand
AGATTGCCGGTCTGCCGCGATACTCGCTCGATCCGGTGACGAAGGCCAATATCGGCGGACACACTCTGAACGACTGGGGAGGCGAGGCCGGTGGTCCGGCCAGCATTCCGCACCTCTACAACGCCAAAGACCGCACGTTCTTTGTCTTCTCGTATGAGCATTATCACGAAGTTTCGCCTATGCCGACGCTGACCAGTGTCCCAACCAAGGCGGAACGCAATGGCGACTTCTCGGCGGCGGGTGAGCCGACGATCTACGATCCGTGGACGACGCGTCTCGATGCGAACGGCAAGTGCTGCATCCGCGATCCCTTTCCGGGCAACATCATCCCGCAGAGCCGGCTGGCGAACAGTCCGGGATACAAGATTGCAAATGCTTATCCCGCTCCGAACGTGGGCAGCGATACAACGCTGACCAATAACTACAGCACGGGCGCGAACACGAGCGAGGATCATTTCCAGAACATTCTCGCCCGCGTTGATCAGAACTTCGGTCAGAAAGAGCGTGTGTACGTCCGCTACGCTCACGGCCGCCGCAATCAATTTGACCACGGCGCGTACAACTTCACTGGTCCACTTTATGATGCGCAGGATCCACTGAGCCGCACCAACGACAGCGCCGTGATCGACAGCCTGACCACCTTCTCGCCGCACATGCTGCTCGACCTGCGTGCATCGCTGGCTCGTTACAACGAGACGGTCGCCCGTGGGACGGTCAACAATTTTGACGATACCAAGCTGGGGTTCACCTCCGGGTTCAACAGCGAGCGCTTCGTGCCGGTGCCACCGCGCATCAGCATGGGCAATACGAGTAGCATCCCTGACGCCGGAACCCGCAATCCGCGCTTCGGCATCAGCACCGTTCTCGGATTCCAGCCCAGTCTGCAGCTGGTCTACGGTTCGCATTCCATCCACATTGGAGCTGACATTCGTAACCTGAACTTCAACACCGGCGGCGGGTCTTTTGTCTACGGTGGCGGCGCATTCGCCTTCAGCCCGAACTTCACGCAGGCGAATCCCACCGCAACCTACAACGGAAGTTCGGGATCATCGACGGCGAGCTTGCTGCTCGGTGTTCCGGCTGCGTCGAACAGCAGCATCACAAGCATCATCTCCTACACGCCGCGGCTGGGTTATCGGTGGTGGTACAACGCGATTTACGTTCAGGACGACTGGAAGGTCAGCAGACGGTTCACCCTGAATGCCGGTGTTCGGTACGACATCGAAGGCTCGCCGGCGGAAAACCAGAACCGAATGAATCGCGGATTCGGCTACACGGATGCTTCACCTCTCGCGTCCTCGGTGGCCTCGGCATCGGCGAACTGCCCGGCCTGCGCGCATCTCACCGGTGGACTGCTTTTTGCGGGCGCCAATGGACAGTCCAGGAACGCATTCAACACGCCATACGGAGATGTGCAGGCGCGCATCGGGGGCGTCTACCAGCTTTACAAGAACACGATTGTTCGCGGCGGATTCGGAATGTTCTATCTGCCGGAAGCAGCATTCGGCGCGGCGCAGGGCTTTGCACAAGACACCGCTTATGTGCCCAACAACATCGCGGGTGGCACAACGCCTGATCTCTTCACGCCGCGAGGAGCCGATCCGGCCGCTCCGCCGCTGCTCGATCCATTTCCGGCGGTGCTGAAGCCTTCCGGCAGCTCTCTGGGACTGGCGACCTTCCAGGGGCAGAGCATCATCTTCAACAACGTCAACCGTAAGATTCCGCGGGCCGACCAGTGGTCGTTCGGTGTTGAACAGCAGCTGCCCTATAACGTCAAAGTGGATGCATCGTACGTGGGCAGTCATACGCAGCACATCAACACAAACGACAATTTCGCGGGCAGCGCGCGCAATGTAAACGTGCTGAGCAGGACGCAAATCGCGGCCGCACGAACTGCCGCCGCAGCAGCGAACAGCACTGCGCAGGCGTATCTGGGGCAGGCAGTCGCGAACCCCTTCGCGGGTCTGCTGCCCAACACAAATCTGAACGGCGCAACGGTGTCGCGGCAGCAGCTGCTGTTGCCTTACCCGCAATTTCTGAACGTGAGCTATGGCCAGGAGTCCGTTGGCCAGCTGTGGTACAACGCCGCGCAGCTCTCGATTGAGAAGCGTTATTCGCACGGCTTTACCATCCTGGGTGCGTATACGTGGTCGAAGACCGAAGAGGCTCTTTCATACCTCAACCCGCAGGATGCGGCGCCGTTCAAGAACATTGGCGCCGCTGATCGTCCACAGCGTCTGGTCATCTCGGCCGTGTATCAGCTGCCCTTCGGACGTGGCCAGTACTTTGGCTCAGATGTGAACCGCCCGATGGAGCTGCTGATCGGCGGCTGGCAACTCAACTACATTGAGACGATCCAGTCGGGTTTGCCGGTCGGCCTGAACGGCGCGGCCTATCCGATTCAGGATCCGCGGAAGGGCATCCAGAAGAGCTGGAATACCTGGTTCAATCCCTGCGTCCAGCAGTTGAATGGCACGTCGAAGATGCCGAACTCCACGCATAACGGATTCGTCTCCTGCACCAATCCAGCATGGCAGCTGATCAACTCGTCCAATCTCGACTTTCGTCTGACGCCGTTCCAGGGCGGATACATCCGGAACCAGAATGCTCCCAATGCCGACCTCTCGCTGATTAAGGATCTCCATTTCACGGAGCGCTACACCGGGCAGTTCCGGATGGAGGCGTTCAACGTAACCAACACGGCGGTTCGCGGCGGTCCGAACACCAGCCCGACCAGCACCAACTTTGGCTACATCGCTCCGAGCCAGTCGAATATATCGAGGCAGGTGCAGCTCGGATTCAAACTCAACTTCTAGCCCTTCCCTGTGAAACGTGCGAGCGGGAGATCTTCTCCCGCTCTTTTTTTTGCAGGGATTGCCGGGTTAGGTTTCGCGTCGAACCAGCTGTCCGCGAATGTATGTCGCGAGCAGGCTACCGTTTTCATCGAAACGATTGAGCGTAGCGGGAGTGCCAGGCGCAAGCTGTGTGAAGTCAGCCTTGCCCAGCATGGAGGCCGGATTGTGCGAGGCCATGCGGGTGGCCTGTTCGAGACTCGCCCCCGTGAACCGCTGCAGGTTAGCAACGGCACAGTCCAGGGTGAGCAGGGAACCGGCAAGGGTGTCCTTCCCCTGGGCCAGGTCTCTCGCAACCAGAGCGCGTCCGCCGCGAACCGTCACGCCGGCATCCCCCGCAGGGTATTCGCCTTCGGGCATACCCGCCGCTGAGAGTGCGTCCGTGATCAGGATGCCGCGACGGGCGCCTTTGGCCTTCATCCAGAGACGCACGAGCGGCGGCGCGACGTGTATGCCGTCGCAGATCAGGTCGGCGTAGAGACGGTCATCATCCAGAACTGTGCCGAGCACTCCAGGTTCGCGGTGGCCGAGCGGCCCCATGGCATTGAACGTGTGTGTGGCGCTGACCGCGCCTGCTTCGATGGCTGCCACCGTTTCGGTTGCCAGAGCATTACTATGGCCGATCGAGCAGCGCACTCCGTTTTGGCTCAGATGACGGATCAGGTCCAGTGCGGTTTCACCGGAGTGCATGCGCTCCGATTGCAGAGCGTCCGGTTCGGGAGCTATCGTGACGAGTCGAATGTGACCAGCGGCAGATTCCTGCAGACGATCGAAGAGTTCTCGGCTGGGCCTCTGCAAATGCTCCGCAGGATGCATGCCTCGTTTCGAGTGCGAGAGAAACGGACCTTCAATGTGGATACCGATCGGCTCGGCTTCGCGAGGCCGCGGTCCACGATCGATCGCTTCGTTCAGCGTTTCCAGCGCACGCAGCGTGAAGTCGATGGGAGCCGTTACCGTCGTCGGCAGATATTTCGTTACGCCATGCTCGGCAAGGAAGCGCTGCATTCTGCCGATCTCGGCGGCGGAGGCATTCATCACGTCGACGCCGACCGCGCCATGAATATGCACGTCCAGCAAGCCGGCCGTGAGCACCGTGTCTTCACGCGCCAGTGCTCGGGGATCGGACGCAATTGAACGGATCGTTCCATCTGCCGCAACTTCGATGACCGGGTATTCGATCCGCGCATCACGGGTCAGCAGCAATTTCGCGGTGAGGACAAGAGAAGATGCCATTGGTGTGGGTCTTTTCAATTATGCAGGAATCGGTCACGCAGAGCGGCCGCTGAAGGATGTGCAAGCGCTACCGCTGCGGATCTGTGATTCCTGTGGAATAGGTCGCGTCTCGTCATCGACGATAATCAACTAATGCGCACACAGCAGCTGCCCCTGACCTCTAGATGTGACCCGGCTGCAACCGCCAGGGCGACTGGTTCTGGGCTTGCGGTTCAACCTG
>DASSKX010000704.1:0-6937 GCA_035689925.1 Acidobacteriaceae bacterium | reverse complement strand
CTTCGGCCAGGGCAGCAAATGCCGACTCGACGTCCGCAAGCGTGAGGGTGGCGGAGGCGGGTGCGTGCCCGAAAAGCAGGTCGGCGGCGGCGGCTCCGACGTCCCCATGGCGCCGATACGCCGCGCCGAGCGCGTCTGAGCTGGCCCCGGCGAATTGCACGACGGCCTTTTGCAGAAGCGCTCCCCCGACGTTGAGAACGCGGGGATCGGTCTCCGGGAACGGTGCGCCGGAGAGCCACAGAGCGGCGCGTCCGGCATCCTCGACGGGAAGCGACTGCAGATACGAGGCGATCAGGGCCCGCTTCTCGAGCTTTTTCGTGGTCGCGGCGAGAGCGTCGCACAACTCGGCGAATGGCAGGAAAGCGGACATCCAGGAACAGGGTATAGGCTCCAGCCATCAGGGATGTAGTGCGGACACGCCCCGCAATGGGCCATCCAGGACAGGCGAGCGCGTCTTTTCTGCTGGGCGGACATCAAAATCAACGTAAAATAAGACGTGATGAAGCAGCGTTCCACCTTCGGCGTCCTTCTGTAGCGGCTCCCGCCGCCATTGCCGAGCTGCATCTTTTTCCCTGAAATTTTCAATGCAACATCAACCGGCCTCTGTGCCGGGAGGTCTTTATGTTTGAGCGTCTGGAACAGATTGAAGCGCGTTACGAGGAGCTGGCGCACCAACTCGCCGACCCGGAAGTGCTGAGCGATCACGAAAAGTATCAGAAGATCGCGAAGCAGCACCGCGAGCTGGAGCCCGTAGTCGAGAAATTTCGTGAGTACCGCCAGGTGAAGAACGGCATCGCCGATGCCCGCATGATGCTCAGCGAGAGCGATCCGGAAATTCGCACCATGGCTCAGGAAGAGCTGACCACGCTGGAGCAGCGCGAACCGCACATCGAGGAAGAGCTGAAGCTGCTGCTGCTCCCGAAGGATCCGAATGACGAGAAGAACGTTGTTCTGGAGATCCGCGCAGGCACGGGCGGCGACGAGGCGTCGCTCTTCGCGGCAGAGATCTTCCGGATGTACTCGCGCTTCGCGGAGCAGCACCGGTGGCGCGTCGAGGTGCTGTCGTCCTCGGAATCATCCGTCGGCGGACTGAAGGAGGTCATCGCGATCATCGAAGGCGACCGGGTCTACTCGCAGCTGAAATACGAGAGCGGCGTGCACCGCGTGCAGCGGGTCCCCGCGACCGAAACGCAGGGTCGCGTCCACACCAGCGCGGTGACCGTGGCGGTTCTGCCCGAGGCCGAGGAAGTCGACGTGAAGATTGAGGCGAAGGACATTCGCATCGACACGTTCTGTTCATCCGGACCCGGCGGCCAGAGCGTGAACACCACGTATTCAGCCGTGCGCATCACGCATTTGCCAACGAACACGGTCGTGAGCTGCCAGGACGAGAAGTCGCAGATCAAAAACCGCGAGAAGGCGATGCGCGTGCTCCGAGCCCGCCTCTACGAGGTTGAAATGGAGAAGCAGCAGCAGGCTCTGGCCAGGGAGCGCAAGCAGCAGGTCGGGACGGGCGACCGCAGCGAGAAGATTCGCACGTATAACTTCCCGCAGAACCGGCTGACCGATCATCGTATCGGGCTGACGATTCATCAGCTGGCCGAGATCATGGAAGGCAAGCTGCAACCGGTCATCGACGCGCTGATCGCACACTTCAACGCGGAGCGGCTGAAGGGCGAAGCCGAGGCGGTGGCGTAAGCCGATTCAGGAGAGCACGACGTGAGAATCCGGGAAGCTGGCTGTACCGACGCCGAAGCCATCGCGCGGGTGCACCTCGAGAGCTGGCGCACGACTTATCCCGGCATCATTCCGCAGGCGTATATCGACGGTCTGCGCGTGGAGGATGGCATCCTTCGCTGGCAGGAGCGGCTGGACGGGCATGGTCCTCTGACGCTGGTCGCGGAAGACGCAACGGGCATCTTCGGATTCGCCTCCGGCGGCGCGACGGTGCATCCGGTGAATGGCTTCGACGGTGAACTCGGAGCGATTTATCTGCTCGCCTCTCACCAGGGACGGGGCGCCGGGCGTGCGCTGGTGCAGGGCATCGCTGAGCGGCTGCACGAGCAGGGATTCCGAAGCATGGTGGTCTGGGCCTTGCGCGAGAATGCGGCCTGCAGCTTTTACGAGCGGCTCGGCGGCGTGCGCGTCGCAGAAAAGTTGATCGAGATTGGCGGCATCGCGCTTCCCGAGGTGGCATTCGGTTGGCCCGATATTCGTTCGTTGCTGCGCCCCGTTTGAGTCGAAGCTGCGCCCGGTAGGAATCAACACATGGCAGAACACAGCATACGCGCGATCCTGAACGAAGCCGCGGCGCGGCTGGCGCACCTGGCGTCCGGCCGTCGCGATGCGGAGTTGTTGCTGCAACGCGCCCTGGGCCGCGACCGTGGGTGGCTGCTGACGCATGGCGACGAGCCACTCGCCGAGGCGCAGCGAGATCAGTTCCACGAGTGGGTGACGCGACGTTCACGCCATGAGCCGGTGCAATACATCATCGGCGAGCAGGAGTTCTTCGGTCTGGCCATGCGCGTAACCCCGGACGTCCTGATTCCGCGGCCCGAGACCGAGCATCTCGTGGAAGCCACGCTGGAGCGTGTTCCCCGGGACTCTTCGCTCGCAATAGCCGACGTGGGCACAGGCTCCGGAGCCATTGCCGTTGCGCTTGCCCATGCGCTCCCCCTTGCCCGTGTAACGGCGCTGGACAATTCATCCGCGGCTCTTCTCGTGGCGCGACAAAATGCAGAGCGGCATCAGGTAGCGAATCGAGTGCGGCTCCTCGAATCGGATTTGCTGAGCGCGGTACGCGGCGAGCAGTTCTTCGCTGTCGTCACAAATCCTCCATACGTTGCGGAAACAGAGGATCTGGAGCCACAAGTGCGGGAGTACGAGCCGCACTCTGCCCTCTTTGCCGGGCCAACAGGACTGGACGTGTACCGCAGGCTGATTCCGGAGGCGTGGGACGCGCTCCTGCCGGGTGGCTGGCTGCTGATGGAGATGGGTCATGGCCAGCGCGACTCCCTGGCGGAGCTGTTTCTGCCCGGCAGCGCCGCCCATGCCTGGGAAGACGTGAGTTTCGTCCCGGATTTGCAGGGAATTCCCCGCGTTGCCATGGCACGCCGCGGCGTTTGACAATGGACCTATGAGCACAGTGACTGCATACGCCGAGACGCCTTCTCTTGTTGAGGATTTTCAGACGAAACTGGACCGGCTGGCCGAAGTTGCGGTGAAGTCGGGGCTGGGGCTTGCTCCCGGTCAGGAAGTGGTGATGACCGCGTCGACCGACGCGCTGCCGCTGGCGCGCAAGATCACCGAGCACGCCTACAAGGCGGGCGCTTCACTGGTCACTACGCTGTTCAGCGACGACGAGCAGACGCTCCTCCGTTTCCGTTACGGGCAGGATGCCGGTTTCGACAAGGCAGCGGGCTGGCTTTACGAGGGCATGGCCGCGGCGTACAAGAGCGGTGCCGCGCGCCTGGCGATCACCGGCGGAAATCCGTCGCTGCTGTCGAAGGAAGATCCCGAAAAGGTAAGCCGCGCAAACCGGGCCACCTCAAAGGCATATCGCCCGGCGCTGGAACTGATCACCCGGCACGACATCAACTGGACGATCGTATCGGCAGCCACTCCCGCCTGGGCGGCAGCGATGTTCCCCAACCTGGCACAGGACGAGGCGCTGGCAAAGCTGTGGGATGCGATCTTCGCGGCCAGCCGTGCTGACCAGGCCGATCCCGTAGCTGCGTGGAAGAAGCACGACGAAGGCCTGCATCAGCGCGCCAACCGGATGAACGAGAAGCGCTATGCCGCACTTCATTTCAGGGGCCCGGGAACGGACCTGAAGGTGGGACTGGCCGACGATCATCTCTGGCTCGGTGGCGGAACGACGGCCGGCAACGGCAATTACTGCATTCCCAACATGCCCACCGAAGAGGTGTTCACGACGCCCCACAAGGATCGCGTCGACGGCACCGTCCGCAGCACGAAGCCGCTCTCCTACCAGGGCACGCTGATTGAGGACATCCGGGTGCGGTTCGAAGGCGGACGCATCGTCGAGGCTCACGCCTCAAAGGGTGAGCAGGTGCTGCAGAAGATGATCGAGACCGATGACGGCGCCCGTCGCCTTGGCGAAGTCTCCCTCGTGCCGGCCTCGTCGCCAATCGCCGCCAGTGGTCTGCTCTTCCTGAACACCCTTTTCGATGAGAACGCGGCATGCCACATCGCCCTGGGACAGGCGTATTCGAGCTGCCTCAAAGAGGGCGACAAGCTGACGCCGGAGCAGTTGGCCGCGAAGGGCGCCAACGACAGTCTGATCCACGTCGACTGGATGATCGGGTCGGAAGCCATTGACGTGGATGGGATTACCGCCAGCGGAAAAGCGGAGCCGGTGCTGCGCAAAGGCGAATGGGCATAGGCGCTGACAGCCCAGACCACAGGAGCTCAGGGACGGGCAGAGTAGCTGAGCGACTTTTCGCGGGGAACAGCGTTTCAATCGGGTATGCTGTTCCGCCGCCTCGCCCCTGTTGTGGTTTCCGCTCTGCTCTCGGTTCCGATGCTTCGAGCCCAATATGCGCCACCCCCGACCCCGGGTCCGGCCACGGTGTGGACGCCGCCACCGATTCTCAACAGCCTGGCGGCGGATGCGAGCTTCCACACCGAGTTCACCTTCAACGCGCAGACCCTCCAGCGCATGGGCGAACGCCTTCCGGCTCCCGACAAACCAGTCGTCGCGAAACTCCGAGGAATCACTGTGGACACTTTCCGCTTCGCCCAGCCGGGGATGTATGACCCGGGGGTGCTGCACGCTGTGCGCGAGCAGTACGCGGCGGCGGGATGGATGCACATCAGGACGGATCAGCGGCGGCCAGTGCCGCCACCGCCCCCTCCGGGCGACGAAGCCGCCCAGCAGCAGTACTACTATGACCAGGCGCCGCCTTCGGACCCGATCCGCACAGATTTCTTCATTCACATGGTCCACAACAACGTGCAGGGCGCGGTCGTGATGCTGACGAATCAGAAGAATGTCAACGTGATCTACGTGGACGCCTTCCTGAGCCCGCTGGACCTGCTCCATCTCCGGGGCCATTTCGGTATTCCGGTCTTCGACCCGGATCAGATTGGCATGCCACCGCCGCAGTAAAGTGGCGAGCCGGCAACGGGAACAGAACAAAGGCCGCACGCTTGTGCGGCCTCTCTGCTTTCCGCGGCATGCCCGCTAGATATGGCAGCTTACAGCGCCGCGCTTCTCCAGGTATTTCTGGTGGTATTCCTCGGCGCGCCAGAATGTCGTCGCCGGGACGACCTGCGTCACGATCGGTTTGTTGAAGCGCTTCTCTGCGGTCAGGCGCTCGACTGCCGCCTTCGCCGCAGCCTCCTGCTCAGGTGTGTGGTAGAAGATCACGCTGCGATACTGCGTGCCCCAGTCCGGACCCTGCCGGTTGAGCTGCGTCGGGTCGTGCAGCGAGAAGAACGCATCGAGCAACTGCTCGTAGCTGATCTGCGCGGGATCATACTCAATCTCGACCGCTTCAGCGTGGCCGGTGGCGTCCGTGCAGACGGCTTTGTAGGTCGGATTGGGCATCGTGCCCCCTTCGTATCCGACGGCGGTGGCGCTGACGCCGGGAAGCTGCGCAAAGCGGGCTTCAACGCCCCAGAAACATCCGGCGGCAAATGTAGCTTTGGCCATTGGGGAACCTCTCCTCTTCAGTTTAGATTCGGCAGGTCCCTTCAGGGAATCAGGACGTACCTAGTCCGCAGCGAATGCGCCGGACCTCTCCGCCGCTTCCAGCTCCCGGAGATCGCGGCCCTTGGTGTCCCGCCCCAGGATGGCGATGAGCAGCATGGAGAGCACGGACGGGATCGCCACGAGCCCAGCGGCGAGGCCGAGTGCGGGGACCAGCGCCAGGGCACCCAGGGCCTGAGCGGCGATACCGCCGGCCTTGCTGAATCCGGCAACCCACCCGGTGGCCCGGCCACGCACCCGGAGCGGATAGCTTTCAGCCGCGTATGGCAGCAGAATCGAGATGACCGCGCTCGTGCCAACAATGAGCAGTGTGAGCATGAAGATCGGGTTCGCGAGCGCGCCGAAGCCGCTGCGATCGCGCAGTAGAACACACACCAGACCCAGCGTCGTCACGCCGATCGAGAGGACGAGCACGCGCTTGGTGCTCCATGCGCTGTAAAGCCACGTCACAAGAGCAATCGTCGGCACGGCAATCAGCGTGGAGCGCGCGATCAGCGCGCTGGCGACGCCCATGCTGCGGCCCTCCGCCACCAGCGAACCGGGCAGCCAGAGCATTACGCCAAAATTGACGAATCCCCACGCAAGTGCGGCCAACGTGAGCGCAGCAGTAACCCCGAGCAGTTCCCGGGCGCTTAGCGGCGACCGAGGCGGCGTGAAAGCTGGCGTGGCCTCTGCTCCGACGCGCTTTCTCAAGCTGATACCGAAGCGGGCGAGCGTAGCGCGTGCTTCATCCAGCCGCCCCATGCTTTGCAGAAAGCGCGCAGATTCCTGCAGAAGCGGGCTGACCACGATCAGGATCAGCGCGATCGGCATGTTGATGAGCCACATAATGCGCCAGCCAAAGTAGGGCTGCAGCACGGCGGAGAGCGCGCTGGTGGCAAAGTATCCGCCGACCGTGCCGATTCCGCCGATCAGCACGAGGCACCAGCCGCGGTGGCGCGTGGGCATGATCTCCGCGAGCAGCGCAAAGGCGACTGGAAGCATGCCGCCGGCGCCGATGCCCATCAGGAAACACATGAAGATGTTCCAGTTGAACGACGGCATCGCGCCGCAGATTGCCGTTCCCATGAAGATGACGCCCGCGAGAAGGATCGAGGCGCGACGCCCGTAGAAGTCAGCCAGCGCGCCCCACAGGAACGAGCCGACCGTGGTGCCGGTCAGGCCGGAGAGCGGCACAAGCGCCACATGGGCAGCCGTGATCCC
>DASSKX010000703.1:0-7559 GCA_035689925.1 Acidobacteriaceae bacterium | reverse complement strand
TTTAATCCGCAGGACCCGCAGTTTCAGGTGGGCGCCGGATGCTTGATCGATCAGCTCATGGGGCAGTATCTGGCCTCTGTCATGCATCTGGGGGCGCTGATTTCTCCGGAGCACCTCCGCACAGCGCTGCAATCTATTTATCGCTACAACTACAAGCGGACGCTCACCGATCACGACAATGTGGAACGGACTTTCGCGCTCAACGATGAGGCAGCCATGGTGATCTGCGACTATGGTAAGGCTCCGCGTCCGCACATCCCGTTCCCGTATTTCGCCGAGGTGATGACCGGATTCGAATACGCGGCCGCAGCGCTTATGATCGGCTCCGGCATGCGGGATGAAAGCACGGAGTGCATCCGAAATGTGAGGGCCCGCTATGACGGAGAGAAGAGGAATCCATGGGACGAGGCGGAATGCGGTCATCATTACGCACGCGCCATGGCATCCTGGTCGAGTGTGGTGGCCCTGAGTGGATTCGATTACAACGGGCAGAATGGCGCCGTTGTGGCGCTGCCGCCTTCGTTCGGCGGGCAGTTCCGCAGTTTCTGGTCCAATGGCACAGGGTGGGGAGTGTTCTCGTACGCACGAGACGGAAGCACGACCCGTTTCGAACTGGAGGTGATGATCGGCACCATTACCTGCCGATCCTGCCAAATCCACGGCTACGGCGGAACGACGCTTGCCACACGCGAAGGCAGCCGGATATCAGCCTCTATCCACTCCGCCGACGACACGACGACCTTCGGGTTCAGCGAACCCCTTGTGCTGCAGGAAGGGGAGAGCCTGCAACTCGAGGTGCGCTCGTGAACGAGCGCCCATGGGTGGTTCTGGTGGGCGGCTTTCTGGGAGCCGGCAAAACCACGCTGCTGCTGGCGGCCGCCCGCGAACTGGACCGCCGCGGTCTGCGCAGCGCCATGATCCTGAATGACCAGGGGGAAGCTCTCGTCGATACGCTGCATGCGGGCCTCCATGGAATGCGTCGGGGAGAGGTGACGGGAGGATGCTTCTGCTGCCGATTTTCCGACCTGGTGGAAGTGATCGAGGAACTGCGGCAATATGCGCCGGATGTAATTTTCGCCGAGCCCGTGGGGAGTTGTACCGATATCTCTGCCACCACACTGCATCCTCTGCTCGCACTGGATGAACAAATACGAGTGGCCCCCTACACGGTCCTGGTAGATCCTGCGAGGGCACTCGATCTCGCTCGTGACGGTGCTGACCACAATCTGGCGTTTCTCTTTCGCAAGCAGATCGAGGAAGCCGACCTGGTCTGTTTCACGAAATCTGACTTGGGAATCGAGCCGCCGGTGATGCCCGTACGAACCGCACGCCAGATCAGCGCCAACTCTGGCCAGGGCGTCGCCCCCTGGCTGGATGAAGTCTTATCGGGAGAACTATCGAGAGGAAGCACTATTCTCGAGATTGATTATGAACAGTACGCCAGAGCCGAGGCAGCGCTGGCATGGCTGAACGCGGAAGCCCTCATCCGTTGCTCGATCCCTCTCTCGCCTGCGATGTTGCTTGGCCCGTATTTCGAACGGCTGGATGGCGACCTGACTGCAGCAGGCATTCGCATTGTTCATCTCAAGGCCATCCTGCGCGCCGAGACCGGCTTTGTGAAGGCGGCTATCTGCGCAAATGGAGAATCGCCGATCGTGGAAGGCAATCTCAACGCTTCTCCGGCGAGCCAGCACGAACTGCTGATTAATCTGCGAGCCGCGGGACCGGCGATGACGGTTCGTGTCTTGGTCGAACGCAACCTGATCGCGATGAGCGGAGAAGTAGTAATGAGCCGCATCGCATCTTTTCACCCCGCGCCTCCGCGTCCCGAGAGACGAGCGTCGGCACGGCAAGCAACGGGCGCATCTCGCACGGAATAAACATATCGATGCGGTGCTTCCGAGAGATGTGGGCACGCTTCATTGCGACTTTTCGCCGGCGTGCTTCATCGCTGCGCGCAGACGAGCCTCCGCATCATCGCTCCAGTACTTGCAGTTGAGTTGCAGGAAAACGGATGTGTAAGGGATAGTCTCTCTGGTTTTCAGAATAAGCACCTTATAGCTTCTGCTGACGTCCTCCACTTTGCGCAGCAATTCCTCATGGGGCAGGCTGCTTACCGACCGTGTGCCCAGGATGGTTTTCAGGTCGTTCCGATATCGTGAGACGCCAGGCGCATCCTGTTCGGGAACGAAGGGAAGCTCGGCGTCCAGGTAAACTGCCGGGCGGACATGGATGGAGTGATCAAGCTCATCCAGGGCCAGCCGCAGGACGTCTGCCAGTGGCGCTCCGGTTTCGACCGTCTCAATGCCCGGCGAGTTCTGCAGAGGGTACGCGGAATCTACAATTAAAACCCAGTTACGGTGTCCGAGAAGTGGCAGTGCCTCGTGGAGTCTCACCTGCCAGGCGGCCGATGGACCCACATGCTGTTCGCCGCGCGCAGCACAAACGCAGCTCACAGCGATAGTGATGGCCAGAACTATCGCCCAACATCCGTTGTTTCTCCTCATCGATATCCCTCCTATGCGTGGCTCCTATCGTAATGGACAGTTCGGATCTCGCACGGAGCCGTTGCATCCGAGTCTGGCGGACGACTCGGAACGCCGCCTCGCTGACAGCGACGGATGCTTAATCGGCAGTCGCGAAACTCGAGAGCTGTACCTCAATGCGCTTCAGACCCTGAGAGAGAAGCGGGAGACCGACAGGGAAGGGAACTGCTCCCCGCGAATGACCTGTTGTTCATGACCGGAACTGGAACGCCGCTGAGTCAGAGAATGGTGAAGCGGGTATTCCGCCGGTTGCTTGCTATGGTTCAACGTGACGGAGCAAATCTTCGGCGAGACGGGAATCGCGGAGGCGCCTTACTCGGGCCCCGTCCGCATTGTGGGAGACAAGGCATGAACCTGGAGCGATAACAGGACTGCGGGGCCCGGAGCGGCGAGCGCGCAGTTTGCCTCAAACGGGGCATTCACCGACAATCTCCAGTTCGCCGATCGGCAGAAGGACCGGGCGTTCATCGAAAGCATCACGTCGGGCAAGTTCCACAACCAGGCGGCAGAGGGCGTGCAGAGCGCGCTCAGCGCGATGCTGGGGCGGATGGCCGGACGGACAGGGCAGGCTGTTAGCTGGGAGGACCTGCTGAAGAACGGCGAGCGTTAACACCATGGACATCAACATGGCGCAGTTTGACTAGCTTCTCCAGGTTAGCTGGTCATTGAGCACCGCTGGCTGCCGCGACATCTCCAGGTTCGTGCGTGTGTATTGCGGAGCATTCACTTCTTTACGCCGGGTGGTTGGACCTGCGAATTTCTGCTCAGGCGGCGGTAGTAATCGGCGACTGAATCCTCATATCCACGCGGAACAACATACGGCTTTCCCGTTCGCGGCTGATTCGCAGCAGCCTGCCGCTCGACCTGCAACTCCAGACGATCCACTGCGCTGAGTACTTCTTCGTGCAGTTGCTCGACCAAAGCGGGATTGCCAAGGAAGCGCTTCGGATCAAGAGCGCGCATCTTCCGCGCCAGTTCATCGATTTCCTTCGCTGCTTCGGGATCGCTCTGAAGGCCTTGGCGAAGGTGGTGCAACTCGCGCAAGCCCTGCTCAATCGTGCGCTCCGTGTCGGCGGGGTTCCCGGATCCGTTGTTTGGCACCGCCCATTGCGGAGGCTGACCATACTGATTGTCGCCGGTATTGATGTTGCCCCAGACCGTCCCGTCCGCCGCGCCTCCGCCGCTCTGACGGATATCTCCGCTCATCTGCCCTGCTCTGCGAGTATCCGTGCCTGCCTGGTTTCCACCCTGCGGCTCTTGAGCATTGCCGCCTTGCCGGTTCAGGGTGCCACTCTGCCATCGCTCTGAACCATTCTGCGCAGAACGCTCAGCGTTCGCAGCACCGGGTTGCTGATTGCCGGGCTGCCCATTCGGATCGGGCCTGCCCGATCTGCCGTTCCCGGCGCGTGAGTCGGCCATGGCCTGCAATTGTTGGCGTAGACGCTCGATCTGGTTCAGCGCCGCAGACTGGTCGTTCTGGCCGGGCAGAGACTGGCTGCTCTTCTCCCTGCCGGCATCTTTGCCAATCGCTCCCTCCGCCTGCTGGAGTTGCTGGTGAAGAGTCTGCAGGCCACCGGCAATCTCATTTTCCGTGCCGTTGGCATTCGGATTGATTCCTCGACGCAGCCAGTCTGCGCTCCTTTGCACCCGCGTATTCAGATCGGAGGCGTCCAGGCCGTTCAGCGCATCGCGGACTTTTCCCGCCGCTGTGGGCTGGTTCGGACCCAGCTCACGAGCCGCATCGCGAAGCTGCTTCTGCAGGTCGGAGAGATCGTTCGAGAGCTGCTGCCGGTCGGCGGCCAGGCGGTCGCGCTCGCGGAGCCGGGCGATCATGCTGTTCTCGTCGAACATCTCCGAGTCGGATGACGGGCCGCCCAGCCTGTTGAACTTTTCAGCCTGTCTTCGCTCTTCCTCGCGGAGACGCCCGGCTTCGCTGGTCAGTGACTGCAGCTTCCCCGAAGCCATTTGTTGCTGCGCGCCGGCCAGTGCATTCGCTGCCTGCCGCAGTTGCTCCGCCGCCCCTTGTGCAGCGTCTCTGGTTTGCTGGCCTCGTCCGCGCCTCAGAGCGCTTGTTGCAGAGCGTAGCTGGTTCAGAGCCTCCTGAATGCGCTGATTCGCGGACTGCGCTGCATTCTGCGCCTCTGACTGCCGGCTCGATCGCTGACCGCCGGTCTGGCTTGCAGAGCCCTGCGAGGAGCCGTTCTGCTGGCCAGTGGCCGACTGCGGGGATGATCCGTCAGCATTTTGCTGTCGGCTGTTCGCCAGCTGCTCCAGTTGGCGCTGCAACTGTTCGGCTTCCCGGCGGAGCATCTCCTGCTGCCAGCGCTCCTGGAACTTCTGCTGCGGCGTCTGTTGCTGGTTCGCGAGGTCCTGCTGCCGGCGGGCGAGTGCATCGAGCTTTGCAAGCGCGTCTTCTACATCCTTGCGATGCTGGTCTGCAGGCGGAGCGGTCTGTGCCGTTTCGTACTGATTCTTCTCCGTATCGAGTTCCAGATCAAAGAGGCTGGCGAGATCCCGCCCAGTATTTCCTCCCCCGCCGCCTCCGCCCTGTTGTCCGAAGGCGACCTGGATTTTCCGGAAGGTCGCCTCTGCACGGAGCAATGCCTGAAGCGCCTTTTGCTCGAGGGGCAATGCATCTTTCCAGCGCATGCTGCGAAGCTTCTCAGCGGAAGGAGACATCGCCGCAGCTGCCTGTTGCATGTCCTTATCGAAATCGGTGAATTCCTGATTCGCTTCCGACAGATCGCGGCTCTGCATGCGCGCGCAAAGAGCGAGGACCTGATCGCGAAGCTTGTCCTGCGCACTGGACAGAAACTGTCCGGCCGCTGCTGCGTCCTTCGCCGTCGTTGTTGTATTGTTCTGCTCCTTCCAGGTGGCGGCGATCAGTTCTTTTTCGCGCCGGGAAATATCGGTTTGGTTGTTCATTCCACCGCCGCCCGCGCCGCCGCCACCGCCGCTTTGTTGCGACTGGGAGAACTCCCGCTCGAATGGGTCAACCTGGATGAAGCTAATATCGGTTTTCGACTCCGCGTGAGCATCGCGCGCCGTGGCATAGACGCTGACCAGATCGCCTGGCTGTACTTTGAAATCCTCGAGCGGCAGCATCGATGAGCCCTCGGCTTCCTTTGTGCCGGGGGCTTTCAGAAGACTGACGTCGTGATCCGGCCCGCCATTCACGGAATAATGCAGATGCATATCTTTCAGGCCGAAAGCATCTGCAGCTTTGACGCCGACCGTAACCTCCTCGATGGGACTGGCGCGATAATCTCCGCTGGGCCGGCTGACGGAGACCTCCGGGGGGGCGGCTTTATCCGTCGCGATGAAGTAATCCTCGGAAAGGCGGACTTCCTGGCCTTCCTGGCTGGCGGCGAGGTGGTAGGCGCCATCTTTCTCCATGTGAATGGTGCCCTCATATTGATTCCCTTGTCCGCCCGTCAGTCGAATCGTTTGTCCATCGTTCAGTTTGAGCAGCCCGTCCCTGAGAGGACGATCGGTCTGCACCTGGATCATCGCATCGGTGCCCTCGATGGCGCGCAGGTCTCCGGATTGCTCGTTGACTGATTTCATGCCCGTCCACTTTGGATAGTGGTAGGTCACAGCGATGGACTTGATCGACGGCAGATCGATGACGCGCAGCTTGTAGTGAGGAGAAACAAGAGGGCCGGCGACAACATAATATTCAGCTTCTTCTGGTAAGCCGGCGAAGACGAACTGCCAGTTCGCGGCGGCATGTGTTTCGGGCGGGACCTGCATCAGCGCGTGGTCCCACCCAGACGCGCCCTGGTAATGCGCGAAAATCTGCACGCGGTCGGGCTGCATGCCGGTGACGTGGGCTGTAACCAGTTGATCGCGGTTGCGCCGCACCGTCGCGTCGCCGGGTGTAACCGTCAGAGCATAGAGCGGCGGTGCGTTTGTCCTGGGGCCGGTCCAGAGGAGGGAAGCGCCATAGCCCATATAGCCGGGCCTGGCTGCGATGAGCCAGATCAGTACCGCCAGACATCCCAGTGCCGCTCCGCTCATGGCGAAGATCCGTGTTTCCGGGACCAGCACCGCCGGTGGCGTGTGTTGTGCGCGGGCCAGCGTGTCAGCGGCGAGAAGTTCGAGGAATGGACTCGCGGCTTTGGCCTGCGTCTCGTAGAACGTGGTCAGGCGCTGCTCGAGATCAGGATTGGCTGCTTCGGCCTTGCGAACGGCACGGGCTCGCGTCAGGCGCCTCAGTGGGACCACGATTCCGAGCGCCCCGGCCGCGAGCAACGCCAGGAAGAGTGCGGCCCGCCCCCAGAGCACTCCCTGAATGGGGAAAGCGAAATGATTCAGCAGAAGCACGAGCAGGATCGTCGCGCCGAGAGCCGAAGCTGTGAATACGGCTGCACCTCGCAACCACGCTGCCAGTCGCAGCCTTTGCTGCAGGCGGACAATGTAACCATCGAGCTCGCTGAGGTGACTCATAACTCATCCCGTTGTGTGCCCATGTACCGGCTGGCCAGCACCGTTTCGGCGATGGTGGCTGCCAGTGCAAGCAGCATCATCCACCACCAGAGGCTGACATGTTGTTTCTCGGCGCCCGGGGTCAGGGTATCCGCCGCTTCCCCCGGCTGCTTCCCGGAGGTGCCAGCCCACAGCGCAAGCGCATTCGGCGAAAGCGGCTCCAGGTCGGATTCACGCCGGTCGGGATTGACGCCAATGAGGAAGTCGTGTCCGTTCGCGGCTCGGACTCGGTAGAATCCTGCACGCTGCAATCGAAAGCTTTGCAGATTCCGCGCGTCGCTGAGCGACAGGGGTCGGTGACCGTCCGGGTCAATGACCTCGGCCGGTGTTGACTGGCCCACTGGCTGCATTCCTGACCGAAGCCGGATAAACGAATCCACCGTTCTGGATCCTCCGAATTCGCCTGTGCCGGAAAGGTACCGAGCAGCATGGTCAACGAAAGCTACAAACACGGGGTGCAGCGGCAGGTCGTTGGTCAGGTTATCGAAGCCTGAAGCAAACAGCACAACCCGTCCCTGACCCATG
>DASSKX010000702.1:0-5831 GCA_035689925.1 Acidobacteriaceae bacterium | reverse complement strand
GGGCACGGTTACCGGCGGAACACCGGGGATTATAATAAATCTTGTATAAGTTCGTGCGCCCGTCTAGTCTGCCGAGATGGCAGACGATCCGGTTCCCACAGCGGCTGAGATCCACTTCGAGGGCGATTCGCTGGAGGTGCTGTCTGCGTTTCCGGATGAGATTAAACGATGTCTGGGGTTCTCGCTGCGGCAGCTGCAGATTGGCAGACTGCCGACATCGCAGACGCGCAGCATGCGTTCGATTGGGCCGGGTGTGTACGAGCTGAAGGAATCGGACGAGCGGACGTGGTACCGAGCCATTTACCTGTCGAGAATCGGCAACATCATTTACGTGCTGCACTGTTTTGAGAAGGATAGGCGAAAGACGGATCGACGGGACATTCAGGTGGCCAGAGAACGCTACAAACGCGTGATGCAGCGCATCCAGGAGCAAAAGAGAAATGAGAAGCACGGCCGAGAATAAGCCCACGCATATCGTCAGGGGCAATGTGCTGGACGCCCTGGGCTTCGCCGCGTCCGAAGCCAGCGCGCTAAAGGTTAAGGCGGAGATCCTGTCCGCGATCCTCGAATACGTGCGCGCCAAAGGCTACACCCAGGCGCAGCTGGTGGAGATCCTCGACGAATACCAGCCTTCCGTCAGCAATCTCCTGCGGGGCCGCATCGCGCAAATCAGCATCGAAAAGCTGCTGCGCTACGCCGACCGGCTGCACCTGGAAACCAGCATTGCCGTGCGTCCGGTGGAGGCGGAGCGGAACAGGCGAGCGCAACCGGGGCGCGTGCGTCGCGTGGCGCGCAAAGCCACTGCCGTGTAGCAGGCGTCAGAGATTGGCTGTCGTGCGCGGCGGCTGAAATCCGCGCAGGCGCAGGCTGTTGGCGAGGACGCTCACCGAACTGAGCGCCATGGCGGCGCTGGCGATGGCGGGGCTGAGCAGGATGCCGAAGGCGGGGTAGAGGGCGCCGGCGGCGATAGGGATGCCGAGCAGGTTGTATCCAAAGGCCCAGCCGAGGTTTTGGCGCATGGTGCGCAGGGCGCGGCGGGCGAGCAGGACGGCTTCGAGGATCTGGCGGGGCTCGCCGTGGAGCAGGATGGCGTCGCCGGCTTCGCGAGCCAGATCGGCGCCGGTTCCCATGGCGAGGCCGGCATCGGCTTGGGAGATCGCCGCGGCGTCGTTGATGCCGTCGCCGGCCATGGCGACGAGGCGGCCCTGCTGCTGGAGTTCGCGGATCTTCGCGAGTTTCTGCTCGGGCAGCAGCCCGGCCCAGACCTGATCGATGCCGGCGGTGCGGGCGATGGCCTGCGCGGTTTCGGGGGTGTCGCCGGTGAGCATGGCGCTGCGGACGCCGAGGCGGCGGAGGCCCGCGATGGCTTCGACGGCACTGGTCCGGAGCTGGTCGCGAGCGAACAGGGTGCCGAGCAGCACGTTGTCGCGGGCGATGTACATGCGCGTGGTGCCGGGCTCTGCGCCGGAGTCCTCCGGCAGGGCGATGCCGAGTTCCCGCAGCAGAGCGTCGTTGCCGGCGGCCATGCGCGCACCGTTCACCGTGCCGAGAATGCCTTTGCCGGGTACGGCGCGGACATCTTCGGCGGGCGGGATCGCCAGGCTGCGCTGCTCGGCGGCGGTGATGACGGCCCGGGCGAGCGGATGTTCGGAGCGGCGCTCGAGCGCGGCGGCCAGGGCGAGAATTTCGTCTTCGCTCGCGGCGAGCGCCTGAATGCCGGCGACCTGGGGCTTGCCTTCGGTCAGGGTGCCGGTCTTGTCGAGGACGAGGGTGTCGATGCGGGCGAGGCGCTCGAGGCTTTCGCCTCCCTTGAAGAGGACGCCGAGTTGCGCGCCGCGTCCGATGGCGACGGTGAGCGCGGCGGGTACGGCGAGGCCCATCGCGCAGGGGCAGGCGATGACGAGCACCGCGACGGAGACGGCAAAGGCGCGGCCTGCGCCGCCTCCGGCGAAGATCCAGATGAGGAATGTAGCGAGCGCCAGCCCCAGAACGACGGGGACAAAGATGGCGCTGACCCGGTCGGCCAGTTGCTGCATGGGCGCGCGCGAGGACTGCGCTTCTTCGACGAGGCGCATCATCTGGCCGAGGACGCTGTCGGCTCCGACGGAGGTGGCGCGGTATTCGAGGGCTCCGTCGAAATTGAGCGAGCCACCGATGACGCGGTCGCCGGGCTTGCGCGGGACGGGCACGGATTCGCCGGTGATCAGCGATTCGTCGATGGAGGTTTCGCCGGAGAGGATCAGGCCGTCGACCGGGACGCGCTCGCCGGGGCGCAGGATGACGATGTCGTTGGGGATGACGGCGGCGAGCGGGACCTCCACCTCTTTGCCGTCGCGCAGGACGCGGGCGGAGCTGGGCTGGAGCTTCATGAATTCGTGCAGCGCGTCGAGGGTGCGGCGCTTCGCGCGGGCGTCGAGCCAGCGGCCGAGCAGGAGGAATCCGAGGATGAGCAGGACGGCGTCGTAGTAGACGTCGGGCTTGAGTCCGAAACGCGTGAACGCTGACGGAGCCACCGTGGCGGTGACGGAGTAGAGGAAGGCCGCGCCGGTGCCGAGGGCGACCAGCGTATTCATGTTCGTGCTGGCGTGGATGGCGGCCGTCCAGGCCTGGCGGTAGATGATGCCGCCGCCCCAGACCATGCCGACGACGGTGATGACGAGCATCGCGTAGTTCAGCGCGGCTGGGGCAAACCAGGCGTGGCCCTGCATCAGCGCGAAGACCGCGATACCGCCACCGAGCGTCGCAAAGGCCTTGATGCGCAGGGGGCGCTCGTCTGCGGCTGTTTCCGGAGCCGAGGCGCCGGGCTCGACGGGAAGGGCTGCATCGTATCCCGCTTCGCGCACGGAGGCGATGAGGTCCTCCGGCTTCGAGACAGCCGGATCGAAGCTGACGCGGGCGGAGTTCGTGAGCAGGTTGACGTTGGCTTCGCGGACGCCGTGGGTGGAGCGCAGCGCGCGCTCGACGTGCGTCTGACACGCAGCGCAGCTCATGCCGGTGACGGGGAGCGTGACGGTGCGGATCTGTTCGCTCGAAGAGGCGGTCTTCTCCTGCTTCTTTTCTTCAGTGGCGGGCATTCAGGGGCTCCGATCAGCGTTCCACGACGGCCGGATATCCGGCTTTCTCGACGGCGCTGACAATCGCGCTCTCCGGCACGTTCTCAGGAGCCTGCACGCGGGCCGCGCCGACGCGGACTTCCCCGACCTGAACGCCGGGAACCTTCTCGAGCGCGCCGGAGACGCGCTTCACGCAGGCTCCGCAGTGCATGTTTTCAATTCGCAGGGTGACTTCGCGCATTCAAACCCTCCTCCATGAATGATGCACCCATGCAGGGGGAGGACTCGTGCGCCCGGTCCATTGGGCAGAAAGACGGCCGTGCATCCAGGCGAGATGCACGGCCATTGAGGGCCCAGTTTGGCAAAGGTACCCGAGAGAGAGCAGCAGAGAAGAACCGACAACGCGGCGGAGGGGCGTCCGTTTTGGCGTCTGCCCCGCCGCGCCAGGAAAAGGGGCAGCTAGGCCGCAGCGGTATTCAATTCGCTGCCCGCCTGGCGCTCGTGGGCGCATTCAGAGCGGGTCAGGTGCCGCATCTCGCGCCAGGAGTAGGGCAGCTCATGGCCGCAGTCCAGGCAGACGGTGTAGCAGGCTTTGTTCAGCGTAAAGGGGCGGGTCTGGTTTCTATGCGCACACCCGAACAGAAATTCAAGGCAGTTGTTAATCATCGCGTTCCTCCTTCGCGGGCACAACCGAATCTCACCGATAGGTCCGACGGCGGAACAGATGGGAAGGGCTTGAACGGCTTTTCTTCATTCCCCATCTTCCGGGATTCCGTGAATGTACCGTGATTGGGGGGCGGATTCTATGGCGCAACAGCCACTTTTGCCAATTCAGATGTAATCCAAAAAGTGACTATCAGGGAGCACCAAGGTAGTTACCGGGGTCCAATTACGAGGGGTTGGGGAGGAACCGATAACCAACCCCCCGGACGGTCTGCAAGTGTCTGGGAACAGAGGGGTTGTCCTCGATATAGCGGCGCAGGCGGACGATGAAGTTGTCGATGGCCCGGGTGTCGGTATCCTCACGAACGTGCCATACCTGCTCCAGTAACTCCTTGCGGGAGACGATGCGTTCCCGGTTGCGAACCAGGTACTGGAGCAGATCGGACTCCATCAGAGTGAGCCGAACGGTGCGCCCCAGGGCGTGCAGTTCGAGGGCGTCGAAGTCGATGCGGCGGCCGGAGAAGGAGAATTCCTCGAGCTTTTCATGCGCGGGCGCGGGCTCGGGGGCGCCGCTGCGGGCTTCGTTGCGGGCGGGGCGCGTCCAGCTCATGCGCCGCAGCAGGGCGTTGAGGCGCGCCAGCAGAACATTCAGCTCAAAGGGCTTCGGCAGGTAGTCGTCGGCGCCGGCGCTGAAGCCTTTCACGATGTCCTCTGCGCGGCCGCGCGCGGTGAGCATCAGGATCGGGACGAAGTTTTGTTGCTCGCGCAGAGCGGCCGCGATTTCGAAGCCGGTTTTGCCAGGCAGCATGACGTCGAGCAGCACAGCGTCGAAGCGCTGCGTGCGCAGCGTCTCGAGCGCAGCGTCGCCGTCGGATTCGACACGAACCTCATGCCCCTCGGCCTGGAGATTGAAGAGCAGGCCCTGGGCGAGATGCGTTTCGTCTTCGACAACGAGCAGACGCGCCACAGTCACTCCCGTTCCACTATAGGTGTAAGGATGCGCGGCAGCTCGATGCTGACGGTGGTGCCGTGTCCTTCGCCTGGACTCTGCGCGGTGGCGTCGCCTCCGTGCTGGCGCGCGATGGTGCGGACGAGGTAGAGGCCGAGTCCGGTGCCGGTGGTGCGCAGCACGTTGCGGGCGGGCACGCGGTAGAAGCGGCGAAAGACGTGCTTCAGATGTGCGGGCGCAATGCCGATGCCCTGGTCGGCGACGCTGATGCGCACCCAGGCATCGTGCATCACGGCCAGGGTGACGCGCACCTGCACGCCATTCGGCGAATACTTCACGGCGTTGTTGAGGATGTTCAGGAGCGCGATCTGCAGCTCATCGGGATCGCCGCGCACGATCATCGGCAGCGACGTGGGCTCGACGTCGAGCGTGATGGCGTTCTCGTCGAGATGATTGCGATGGAGGGTGAGGCGGACGCACTCCTCCGCGAGCGGGCGGATGTCAACGGGAACGCGCACATGGGAGCGGGCGCGCTGGCCGACTTCGCCGGCCTTCAGCACCTGCTCGACGGTGGACATGAGGCGCTCGCTGTCGGCCATCATGCGTCCGTAGAACTCGCGGCGCTGGGCCTCGTCGAGCTGGCGGCGCTGGAGGGTTTCGAGGTAGAGGCGGATGGAGGCGACGGGGGTCTTCAGCTCGTGCGTGACGGCGGCCAGGAAGGCGTCGTGGCGCTCGTTGCGGCGCACTTCGCGGACGAGAAAGATGGTGTTCAGCGTGACTCCGGCGATGAGCAGAAGGAAGAAGGGAATGCCGATGGCGAGGGGAACGATGCGGCGCCAGTTGAGGAGGATCCAGGTGACGTTCAGGGTGACGGCGACGCCGATGAGGCACACGCCGAGCAGCGTGAAGAGGACCATGTTGCGGCGGCGGCCGGAGATGCGCATGGCGTGCAAGCGAAAGCGCCCGCCGGAAGTCCGCGCGGGCGCTCTTATTGTCGCAGGTGCTGGATGGTGTGTTAAGCCACGCCGGCCGGTTTGGGGTTCTGCGGATCGTACTGCGCGACTTTGACGTCCTCTGCGAGGCCGATCTTTTTGAAGAGCCAGATCAGGTAGTAGTTGACGTCCATCTCGTACCACTTGAGGCCGTGGCGGGCCGAGACGGGATGC
>DASSKX010000701.1:0-4532 GCA_035689925.1 Acidobacteriaceae bacterium | reverse complement strand
GCGCGGCGGTTATCACGACCAGGGCACGCAGGACCTCGGCCATCACGAATTCGTCTTCGGCATTGCCGGCCATTCCGGCGACTGGCGCCAGGCGCAGACCGACTGGCAGGCGCAGCGCCTCAACGATCCGCTCATCGCCTTTCAGACCGAAAAGCACACCGGCGCGCTCGGCCGCAGCGTATCGCTGGTCAAAATCAGCAATCCCCGCATTCGCATCATGGCCCTGAAGAAAGCAGAGCAGAGCGACGAAGTGGTTCTGCGTCTCGTGGAACTCGATGGCAAGCCGCAGTCGGATGTCCGCATCAGTTTCGCCGGCCCCGTTCGCTCCGCGCGTGAAATCAATGGACAGGAACAGCCCGTCGGTCCCGCCGTGGTGAAGAACGGCAGCCTTGTCGCTTCATTCACGGCGTATCAACCGCGCACCTTCGCGCTCAAGCTCGATCCGCCCGCCACCCGCGTTGTGGCAGTGCATTCGCAGCCCGTCACGCTGCACTACGACCTCGCGGGCGCGAGCACCGACGGCTCTCCCGTGTCCGGCGGCTTCGATGGCCACGGCAACGCGCTTCCGGCAGAGATGCTCCCCCAGACATTGCATTTCCAGGGAGTCGATTTCAATCTCGCCCCCGCGCAGAACGGCACGCCCGATGCTCTCGTCCCCAACGGCCAGACCATCGACCTGCCGCAGGGCCAGCACAACCGCGCATACATTCTCGCGGCCGCCATTGACGGCGATCAGAAAGCCGACTTCCGCGTTGGCGACCACACCACCACGCTCAACATCGAGGACTGGGGCGGATTCATCGGCCAGTGGGACGACAGGCAGTGGCAAGCCGGAGACGTGCAGATGCCGCCGCGCGACGGCCGCCCCGCCCGAACGCAGCATGACGACTACGCGCAGATGACCGGCATTCGCCCCGGCTACATCAAGCGCGCCTCCCTGGCGTGGTACTGCTCGCACCACCACGACGCCTCAGGCAAGAACGTCGCCTACTCCTACTCCTATCTGTTTGCCTATCCGATCGATCTGCCCGCCGGAGCACGCACCCTGACCTTGCCGAAAAACGACAAAGTCCGCATCCTGGCAATCTCCGTTGCTGAAGAGAATCCGGCCATCCACCCCGTTCAGCCGCTCTATGACACCCTCGGCCGCTCAGAGGCCGGTCCCGTGGAGCAGCCGTAACTCGCCCCCTCAGACGGCTGCCTCTGCCAAAATTCTCCTCAACAGGAAGGCTCCCAAGCCGGGAGCCTTCACTCTTTCGAGTTCAGTCCGCCTTCAGAGCCTGACCAGGCCCGCGATCACAAGGAGTCCCGCGCAAATTGCACCGGCTCCGATCGCTCGCGCAATGCGCGCACCGCCCGGCGCAATACGTTCAGCCGTGATCGCGACCGTCACCAGCGCCATCGTGCGTAAGTCCATCGCCCCGGCCACCAGCAGAATCACCGTGAGATTCGCGCAACTCAGGCCGCAATGCCTACCGAAGCGCAAACCGTGCCTCCATGCATTCCCCACGCTGGCCGGCAGGACCGCACCGCGGATCGGTTCCTCCCGGCAGCCTGCAAGGTGACGCGCCTTCCAGTTCGTGAATTGCACTGTGCCTGCTGCCAGCACAACCACTCCTGCCGCCATCGGAGCAGTCCTTGCCAGCGCCGGCCATTGCATCGCAGGGGACGCAATCCCCGCGCCGACCAGAAACACCGCCACTCCGCACAGCGCCCAGACAAAGAAGTACGCGACACCCGCAATCGCGGTGAGCAGTCCCAGACGCGGCTGGCCTCTCCACTCCAGAGCCCGTCGATACCGCCACAACATTGGACTCAGGGACGGCAGCATCATCGCCGCCATCATCAGCACCCACATGGCGACGAATGTCCCTCCGGCAGCGATCCACGTTTGCCCCGGCATGCGCATCCACGCCATGGACATCGTCCAGCCGCCCGGCATCGACATCCCTGGCATCGCCGACATGCTCCCGCACCACAGCACCGTCACTGTTGCGCTCACGACAAACAGCAACGCCGACACTCCGATAAACACTCGCTGCGAGTGTCGTTCAGAAGAGATGAGAGTGCGTCCTGGCGTTGCGATCCCGCGCTCAAGGCCGATGGAAAGTGAAGATATATGACTCATGGTGCTGTCTCCTGTCCGGCCCCCGCCCTCACGAACACCCACACCCCTTCGCCTCGGCCTCGCGCCTTCTGATCGCCGCTCCTGCCGGGTCCGTGAGTATATCGACCCACAGAGGATGAGGCGTAGGCTCCGCGTCGTAATTGTCGTGCCAGTTCCACCACCGGTACGGCGGAGTTTGTGGATAGCCCTCCGGCGAATCCTCCCACGTCTCCTGGCGCCCGAGCGGCGTGGCATCGAGATAGCTCCACGTCGTCCCCATCGCCTCGTCGCCGCGGTTATTGATGAAGTACGTGCGAAACACCTTGTCGCCATCGCGGAAAAAGACGTTGTGTCCATGCCATTGATCCACGCCAAAATCCACGTCGAAGCTGTCGGTGATCGTGTACCAGGGCATCTCCCAGCCCATCCGCGCCTTCAGCCGCGTGATATCTGCCTGCGGCGCGCGGGACGCATACACCAGCGTCGTGTCGCGGGCGTTCAGATGCGACAGATGTGCCACCTGATCGGCGCCCAGAGAGCAACCGCGGCATGCATGGTCGGGCCAGCCGAACACTCCCGGCTCGAAGAACGCGCGATAGACGATCAACTGCCTGCGCCCCTCGAACAGGTCCAACAGGGTCACCTTCCCTTGCGGTCCGTCAAACTGGTAGCGCTTCTCCACCGCCATCCACGGCATCCGGCGGCGCTGGGCCGCCAGCGCATCACGCGCGCGCGTCAATTCCTTCTCCTTCACCAGCAGCTGTTGGCGAGCCGCCTCCCACTCCTCCTGTGACACGATGGGGGGCGTCTTCATGGCTGTTGTCATCGTCCTTCTCCTTTTATTGAAATTCTGTTCCGTCGCTGTGTCCCGCAATGTGACCGGCTGTCCGGCCCTCATGTAGAAATACTGATGCAGGTGCCCAAAAAGCTGGGAGTGACAAGTGTGGCGGGATTCCAATGGATTCTCTGATCACAGCCGCAGCGCGCGCCCTCGCCGCAGGCGATCCCCTCGGCGCATTGAAGAGAGTCGCCCTGCGCGACGATGCGCCCGCCCTCGCGCTCCGCGGAATCGCCATGGCGCAGCTCGGAGACTTTGCGCGTGCGAAAGATCTTCTGCACAGGGCGTCTCGCGCCTTCGATCCCAGGGAATCCGTAGCACGCGCGCGCTGCATCGTGGCCGAAGCTGAGGTCGCCTTCGCCGCCCGCGATCTGGGCTGGCCCGCAAAATCGCTCCATGCGGCACGCCTCACGCTCGAAGAACACGGCGATCGGCTCAACGCCGCGCACGCGCGTTATCTTGAAGTTCGCCGCCTCGTTCTCATCGGCCGTCTCGACGATGCCGAACGCCTGCTCGCCGACTTCGACCCGGCGCCCTTCCCGCCCGCCTCTCGTGCCCTGTACGAACTCATCGTTGCCGGCATCGCCATGCGCCGCATCCGCGCCGGCGCAGCACGCGCTGCCCTCGCACGCGCCGAAGACGCTGCGCGCCATGCAGCCATCCCCGCTTTAACGGCCGAAGTCCAAAGCGCATGGCAGGTCCTGAACACGCCGGCCGCCCGACGGATCGCCCGCGGCGAAGAACGGCCGCTCCTCCTTGAACAAGTCGAGGCCCTGCTCGCCTCAGGAGCGCTCATCGTCGATGCCTGCCGCAACGCCATTCGCGATCCACGCACAACGGTGTCCCTTGTCACCCGCCCAGTGCTCTTCGCCCTCGCACGCGCGCTCGCCGAAGCGTGGCCCGGCGACGTTCCCAGAGATCAGCTCCTCGCCCGCGCCTTCGGAGCCCGTTTCGTCGATGAATCCCATCGCATGCGTTTGCGCGTCGAAATCGGACGCCTGCGCCGCATCCTCCGTCCGCTCGCCGACATCCGCGCCACGAAGCAAGGATTCACCCTTGTCCCTCACAGCGAGCGAGAAGTCGTCGTGCTGGCGCAACCCGTGGAAGACGAGAACGCCGCCGTGCTCGCCTTCCTCGCTGATGGAGAATCGTGGTCGAGTTCCGCTCTGGCAATCGCACTTGGCACCAGCCAGCGCACCGTGCAGCGAGCCCTCGACGCCCTCGCCGCCGCCGGCAAGGTGCAGTCGTTCGGTCGCGCCCGCGCTCGTCGCTGGATCACTCCGCCGCTCCCGGGATTCACGACAACTTTGTTACTCCCGGCTCCGCTCGATAACTGATTAAGTTAGACCCATGAAACATGCAACCGCCGAAATCATCCGCGAATACGGCCCCTTCCCGGGCGCCGACCGCGTCCACGGAGTCAGCTTTGACGGTGAGCGCGTCTGGTTTGCCTCCGGAGACAAACTCAACGCCTTCGACCCTGCAACCGGCCAGCCGCTGCGCTCCATCGATGTCGCCGCCCATGCCGGAACCGCCTTCGATGGCAGGCACCTCTTCCAGATCGCCGAAGATCGCATCCAGAAGATC
>DASSKX010000700.1:0-5270 GCA_035689925.1 Acidobacteriaceae bacterium | reverse complement strand
CCCAACCTGCCCCTCGCATTTCGGACGTACATCTGCATCAGCCTCGGCGCAGTGGCTGCGCTCTACATGCTGATGGTTGGGTACATCAGCCGCGATGCTCCCCGTCGCGGGATGAGCACGCCGATGTGGATGGTCGTCTGCGTCGTGGTGCCCAGCGGTATCGGCGCGGTGCTCTATTTCCTGCTGCGCCTGCCGGTGCTGTCGCTGTGCCCGTCCTGCAACACGCGGGTCGAGAGCGACTACCACTTTTGCCCGCAGTGCGCCTATCAGGTGGCCCCCTGTTGCGGCAATTGTCACCGCAGCGCCCGCATCACGGATTTGTATTGCGTGTATTGCGGGCACCATCTGGCGGAAGATCACCCGCCCGCCCGGCTACACGCGTTTGCAGAGTAGCGGCTCCTGCGCCTCACCGGATGCAGCACCCGATCGAGTCACCCCTCCAGCGGAATGTGCGCTGCCAGATGGGAGGATTTACTTTGGCCAGAAGGTGGCAGCAAGGCAGAGGATCACAAGCCCGGCACCCCATGAGATAAAGCTGAGGGCTGGCCGGTCGTTGTCTTCCAGCGAATTCAGACCAATCCAGAACATGCCGATCCCGAGGGCGGAAACCAGGACCACAATCCAGAGCAAAGCAGTATTCATCATTTCGGAACCCCTTCCGGAGAAAACGCCTCTACCGGGAAGCCTGTGCGTGTCTTTGCGCACGCGGTATTTTCCGGCCATCGCACACGAGGTCGTTTCGTCGGGGGAGAATGCTCAGAACTTTCGCTGACTCGGGAGATTTAACACGAGAACAACGTGACCTTGCATCCGGGCGAAGGCAGTTCGCTTTGACGGCATGGAAAGGCGCGTGACTCTGGAGAAAATCTCATGCGGGCAGGCGTCGCAGCCGCTTTTTCGCCTCTCGGAACCAGGGCCGCTCGCGCCGTCGCTGGTAGGCCGGCATCGCCGGAGCCTTCTCCAGCACCTTGCGTGCCCATTCCCGAGCCTCGGCGGTCCGGCCCTCGGAGGCGAGCAGGTCGGAGAAATTCAAGTAGGTCTCCGAGAGCGTGGACCGCTCCGTAGCGCGGCGGAACAGCGCTTCTGCCTTGTCCTTCTGCCCGGTCACCGCATATGCCTGTGCCAGGAGCCCCATGGCCCGGTGGAAGTCGTAGTCCGGCTCTTTTGCGGTAACCCGCTCCAGGTCCGGAATCGCGGCCGCCGCATCGCCCAGCAGCACGGCACAGACGCCGCGCCGGTAAAACGGATCGAGAGTGGTAGAGCCGCCGGCAATCGCCTGATCGAACGCGGCGCGCGCCTGCTGCAGCCGGCCTTCGTCCATGTACAGATCGCCGAGTTCCTCAATATTGCCGACAGCGGAATTGACCTGCACGAGTGATTGCAGTTCGCGGATACGCGACCGGCGGGAGAAACCGCGAAACGAGTCGCCGACCAGGCTGAGGTCAGGGATACCTTCAACGACGAGATAGATCAGCGCGCCCAGCGGGCCGAGAAATATGATGACGAAGAGCCACCACGTCTCCGGCCTGCGACGGATGAAGTGGACGATCGCCACAGCTTCGAGCACGAGGCCCCACGGAAGATAGCTGAACAGTCCCATTCTGTGCGTGTCCCGCACTGTGAGTGAGCGGAAGGTTCAGTGTATAACGCGAAATATCAGTCGCCGGCCACCCGCGACCGAGGTGAAACGAATGGATCAGGACGAGAAATTCTTCCGTAGTCTCTACGCGCGCTTCAATGCGCGCGACATGGAAGCCGTGCTTGCCTCGATGCACAATGACGTGGAATGGGCGAACGGGATGGAAGGCGGTCACGTTCACGGCCGCGATGGCGTGCGGGAATATTGGACGCGTCAGTGGAGCACCCTGGATCCCCATGTTGAGCCGGTGGAGTTCTCTCGCGGCCCGGACGGCGAAACCATCATTGAGGTGCATCAGGTGGTGCACGACAAAGCGGGTCAGCTGCTCGTGGACCGCCGAGTCGGCCACATCTTCCGTCTCGAAGAGGGCCTGATCCGCCGGTTCGACATTCGCGATTAGGACCGCGGTGACGTATCCAGAGCGCCGATGAGGTCCGCGACGCGGCTCACATGGTGGCGCGTGCACCAATGCTCGAGTCCCTGCGCGATCCGCTCCGTAGCGCGCGGATCAGCATAGCTGGCCGTGCCTACCTGAACGGCAGTAGCCCCGGCGAGCATAAACTCCACTGCATCTTCGGGTGTCGTGATGCCGCCCAAACCAATGATCGGAATCTTCACGGCGTGCGCAGCTTCCCAGACCATGCGCACCGCAATTGGCTTGATCGCCGGTCCTGAGAGTCCTCCCGTGGTGTTGGCGAGGCGCGGCCGGCGGGTCTCTACGTCAATCGAGAGAGCAAGGAACGTGTTCACCAGTGAGAGCGCGTCGGCTCCTGCGCCTTCGGCGGCCTGCGCCATTGCGGGAACGGAAGTGACATTGGGCGAGAGCTTCACGATGAGCGGCCGCCTCGCCACCTGCTTCGCTCGCGTGACCAGTTCGGCCAGCATCTCCGCGCTGGATCCGAAGGTGATGCCGCCATGGCGCGTGTTCGGGCAGGATGCGTTCAGTTCGTACGCCGCGATCCCCTGCGCCTGATTCAGCCGTTCGATGACCGCAATGTAGTCTTCGACCTGATAACCGAAGACGTTCACAATCACGGCGCAGGTGGGATAGCGTCCCATCGGCGGCAACTTCTCCGCGATGTACCGCTCAACGCCGAGGTTCTGCAGACCGATGGCGTTGATCATGCCGGCGGCTGTTTCGATGAGCCGCGGCGGCGGATTGCCCGGCATCGGCTCGCGTGAGATTCCCTTCGTTACAAATCCGCCGATGCGCCGCAGCGAGACGATCTCCTCAAATTCAACGCCGTACCCAAAGGTTCCGCTGGCCGCGATCACCGGGTTCATCAACTCGATCCCGGCGAACTGAACGCGCATGTTTGGCTTCATTGCGGCTGCGCTTCCTGCGTTTTCGCTTGCGGCTGTGGCGGAGTGGCTGCAGGCGCAGCACTCGGCCGCGACGGCGTGGGCTCTGGCTGCTTCGGTGTTGTCGCCGGGGGAACAGTCTTCTGCACCTCGGGCGTCGGTGGCGTCGTTTTCTGCGGCTCGCCCACTGGCGGCGTGGTCTGCGGTGCTGGTTTGGCGGATCCCTTCGATGGGTTCGTAGCAGGCGCTGCGGTTTTCGGCGCTCCCTTAGCCGGTGTCTCGTGCACTGGAGCGCCCTCATGACGCGCAGCAGCGCCGCGGTGCTCCCGCTGCGGCAACTCGCGCGGATAGGCAACCTGTGCTGCGGGCTTGAGCGCCTCGGTCAGCACACGGCCCACGGCGGCGGACGGCATATTGATCCCCATCAGCGCAGCGAAGGTCGACGCAATGTCTACCGGCTGCACGCGGTCAAGGTACCGGCCCGGAGCGAAAGGCGCTCCGTAGAAACCAAGCGGCACATGCCGGTCGTACATGAAAGGCGTGAAGTGCGTGGTCCCGCGCGTGGCGCCCATCTGGAACGCGGCGGGGATCACCATCACATACCAGCCGCCGTTCGGTGAATAGCTGTGTGCCAGAAGTTCACCCCACTGCGTCGGGGGATAGGCACCGGCCGCAAGCTGCTGCCGCGTGTACACCCGGTACAGATGAGGCACGGGAGGCAAACGCGTGTCCGAAGGCTGTGCGGCGGTGCTGGCCCCGCTTGTTGGATTGGGCATGTCGCTCGGGACAGGTTCCGGAGGCTGCGGGACCAGCTGATCCATCGCCGCAGGCAGCAGTTGTTCCACGGCTGCTTCCGCTTCCTGCTCAATGATCCCCGCCTTCATGAATTCTGCCTCGTTGAGCGAAACGTAGGGCAGATCGGGATGCGGCAGGATGTACTGCAACTTTTCGCCCGGCGAGAACTTCATGTTGAGGGCATAGTTGAGCGACGCGACGAGCTTATTCACGTCGATTTGGGCGGCATTCAGGCCGTAGCCCGCCGAGGTTGCCGGCACGGGTGCCACTCCGTGATCTGCCGTCAGCGCAATCCACACATTGTCAAGTCCGCCTGGGATGTTCTTGTCGAGCCAGGTGAAAAAGCTGTCGAGCTGTGTATCGAGCGCATCGACCATCTGTTCTTCATCCGGCGAATCCGGTCCCTGGGCGTGACCCATGATGTCGTTCGCTGAAAGGGAAATGGTGAGCAGATCGGACACGTCGCGCTGGCCCAGCTGCTCGTTCTGAATCAGTGCCTCGGCGAAGTTCAGCTCATATTCATTCGCCGCAGGCGTCTTGCCGACGTCATTGAAGAAATTCTTGGTGCCCTCAGCATTTGCCTCCTGCTCGGCTGTTGCAATCGCGTCGCCGGCGTTGAATTCATTCACCCAGTCCGGCAACTGGGACAGATAGTACGTGGACGTGACCCAGTCACCGGAGGCCGGATCAATCCAGTAGGCCGCGTTGGCGGTTCGCCCTGCCGGCAATATCGCGGAGCGATCCTTCAGCGAAATGCCGAAGACCTTTGCCTGTCCCTGCGTCGCCAGCCGCAGCTCATCGCCAATCGTGGAGGCGAGCAGATTCCGCGGCGAGCTGCCGGTGACATATTTCGCATTCGGCGGCATGCTTGCCGCCGGCACACCGACCAGTTTGTAGCGCTCATCTTCGACCGAGGTGATCGGCCGCTGCTGATTGCGGCGGAGATCCCACCACTCATTGCTGGAAATGCCGTGACCATCCGTATAAGCGCCGGTGCCAATGGTCGCGTGGCCAGGCGCCGTTTTGGTGTTCGCGTAGTCGTAGTAGCAATTGGAGAAGTACGCGCCGTGATCGAGGAACAGATCGAAACCCCGGTCCTTAAAGTCAGCGCGCCAGCGGTCGAGATAGTCGCCGCGGAACTGATCGATCGCCAGGATGATGGCGAGCTTCGGATGATCGTTATACGCGCTGAAGACAACGGAGGGCGTTTCGTGTGCCCGTGCGGCTGCACGGCGGGTTGGCCTTCGCGTCGCGTTCTTTCCGGAGTGCGCCTGGCCCGGTTCAGGCCCGGGACTTGCAGTGGTCGATTGTGGGGAAGCGAAGGGTCCGGCAAGAATCACGGCAATCAGCAGGCTAACGAGGCGCATCGGATTCATGGCGATCACCTTCCAGGGTAGCAAAAAGTGCTGCATGGCGCAGGACAACCAGGGCAACCGCCGCGACCATCTGCAATGGTGAGTCTGAAGTTGCCCCCGCATGGCCGTCGCCCAGGTACTCTTCCGGAAAAAACACCGCACGCGCCGCATCGTTATTA
>DASSKX010000699.1:0-16538 GCA_035689925.1 Acidobacteriaceae bacterium | reverse complement strand
GGCAAAACGGACGGCTCGCAGCATGCGCAACTTGTCTTCGTCGAAGCGGCGACGGGGATCGCCGATGGCTCGTACGATGCCATCGCGGAGATCATTCTGCCCGCCGACATAGTCCAGCACGGCCGAGGTGAGGCTGCAGGTCTCGCGTTGCAGGATCGGATCGAGCATCATGCCATTGATCGTGAAATCACGACGCAGCACGTCTTCGCGCACCGTTGTCGAGAAGCGCACGTCCTGAGGATGACGCCCGTCCAGGTAAATGCCGTCGCTGCGAAACGTCGCGACTTCCGTGACAATCTCCCGACCTGCGATTTCCTGGCAGACAAGGATCACCCCAAAATGCGCGCCGACCGCAAAGGTCCTGTCGAAAAGCGCCAGCACCTTATCGGGCGTGGCGCTGGTCGCGACGTCGAAGTCCTTTGCCTCCGTGCCGAGAAGCAGATCGCGCACGCATCCCCCGGCGAAATACGCCTCGTACCCCGCCGCGCGGAGTCGTTCCACGATGCGAAGCGCTGCGACTTGTACCGGAGATTCCATACGAAGAGCTGTGATGAAGACTGCTCGGGCAAGCGCAAGCCTCGGCCTGGCATCGAGGCTGCCCGGACACTAAAGTGCTATTCGAAGGTGCTATGCCCGCTGTTACCCTGGCCAAAGATGACCACGGAGACCGCACTTCCGCGCCCTGGCACGCACAGAACATGGAGCGCCTGTTTCTTCAGTTTACCTACGGTGCTGGGTCTGGCTCTGATTACTTCACTTTGGGTCTTCGTGGGATACGGAAACCTCACCTTCAACATGGACGACCCGGACATCTGGTGGCATCTTCGGAATGCGCAGCAGATGGTCCAGACGCGTCACTTCATTTATTTCGACAGCTGGACTTTTACGGTTCCGGGGCAACGCTGGACAGACTTTGAATGGCTCGCTGAGCTGATCTATTACTTCGGCTGGAGCCACCTCGGACTGCAGGGCCTGTACGTGGTTGCGATGCTGGTACTGTCGGCCACGATAGCGGGAATCTATTCTCTTGCATGCCTCCGTTCAGGCGATTGCAAGGCAGCATTTGTCGCGACGTTCGCTGCGCTGCTGTTCCTCACGGTCTCCATCGGCCCGCGCATGCTGCTCTTCGGTTGGCTGTTTTTGATCATCGAACTCGCGATCCTGTGGAATCTGGAGCGAGGCCGTGACCTCAGTCTTGCGTTGCCTCCACTCTTTCTGTTGTGGGTGAACACGCACGGCACCTGGCTGATCGGCTACGTGCTCATGGTCCTCTATTTCGCTGCGGGCGCATTCCGTTCCGACTGGGGCGCAGTTTTTGTAAAGCCGTGGGCACCCCGCCAGTTTCGAAAATTCACCGCTGTCACTCTGGCCAGCACCGCTCTGCTGTTCGTCAATCCGTATGGTTGGCGCATCGTGGCGTATCCCTTCGATATGGCCTTCCGTCAACGACAGAACACCGAAAGCATGGCGGAGTGGGCCAGCATCAACTTCCACGACTTTCGCGGCAAAGCGGTCCTCGCCGTTCTGATCGTGTTCGTTGTTCTCAAACTCGTCCGTCAGCGTCGCTGGTCTCTGCAGGATCTGCTCTTTTCACTGATTGCTCTATACGCAGGCCTGACCTATCTGCGTTTCCTGTTCCTTCTGGGAATCATTCTTACTCCGCTGCTTGCGATGGAACTGCCGGGAACGCTCTTCCCCCGATATCAGCCGGAAAAAGACAGGAGTTCACCGAACGCGATCGCCATGATCGTTCTCCTCTTCGCGGTTGCAGTGTCATGGCCTTCTATCGGCAAGCTTCAGGCTGGGGTCGACCGGGCGCAGCCTGTTCAGGCCATGTCGTACATCCGCAACATTGCCAATAAGGGAAATCTGTTCAACCAATTCGAGTGGGGCGGTTACCTGGAATGGCATGCTCCTCAGGTGAAGACGTTCATCGATAGCCGCGTGGACATTTTCGTCTACTCCGGCGCGATGACGGACTACCTGCGCGCCACGCGTATGAATGACTCGCTGGAGATTCTGGACAAATACCAGATCCGCTATGTCCTCCTCCGGCAGGAGTCTCCGCTTGCCTATCTGCTGAACCACACGTCAGGGTGGAAAGCCACATATCGCGATCAGCAGGCGGTGGTCTTCGAGCGGATCCCTTAATCTACTCTCTCCACTTCCGGGTTCATCGGGTCGCCGCTGCGTGCCCGGCTAAGATGGGAACTGATGTCCTCCGGTTCCAACGCCCTCATCCTTGGCATTGAAAGCTCCTGCGACGAAACCGGAGCGGCCGTGGTTCGTGGTGGTTCGAAAATCCTGTCCAATGTTGTAGCGTCGCAGATTTCCGTGCACTCGCCCTACGGCGGAGTGGTTCCGGAACTCGCCTCCCGCGAGCACCTGCGGAACATCCTGCCGGTCGTCCGTTCTGCGTTGAGCCAAGCCGGAGTGGCATACCCGGACCTCGATGCCATTGCTGTGACCGAAGGCCCGGGACTCGCCGGGGCCCTACTGGTCGGCATCAGCTTTGCGAAGGCGCTTGCCCATTCAGTCGGCAAGCCGCTCATTGCCGTAAACCATCTCGAAGGCCACATTCATGCGGTGTTGCTTGAGGAATCGCAACGCGCCGCAGAGCTGGACGATGTTCACGCGCGGTCGGGAGTCACCCTTGCGCTCGTCGTCTCCGGCGGACATACTCACCTGTACCTTGCGCAACCGCAAGGCACCTCGTGGATGTATCGCAACGTGGGGCGCACCGTTGACGATGCGGCCGGCGAAGCCTTTGATAAGGTGGCGAAACTCCTGGGACTCGGCTACCCGGGAGGTCCCTGGATCGATGCGCTCGCTCCACACGGGAATCCTGAGGCAGTTCCCTTCACTTTTTCGCAGATCAAGGCGAAGGTCCACCGCAAGGGCGATCCGGCGGCCCTCGATCCCGCTACGGCGACCTACTTCTCATTCAGCGGCATCAAAACGGCCGTGCTCCGCTATGTGCATGTACGTGAGATGGAGGCCGGCATCGAGAGCCGGCGCGCCGCGCTGGCCGCGTATGGGAATCCCAAACCGGCGGACGCCCTCGCGCTCTGCGACCAAAGGACGCTCGACCTGATCGCCTCGTTCCAGCGCTCGGTTATCGACGATCTCCGCCGGAAGACCTTTCGCGCGGCCGAGCAGTTTAACGCCGACCGCATCCTGGTGTCAGGCGGAGTGGCTGCCAACCGCGAGTTGCGCGTCCGTTTCACGTCCGCGGCCATCGAACACAATCTGCCGATCGCCTTCCCTTCTATGGCGCTCGCCACGGACAACGCGGCGATGATCGCCGCCGCCGCCTGGCCAAAGTTCCTTGCCGGAGAGTTCGCCCAATCCGGGCTGACTGCCGAGCCTGCCCTCGCCTTAGGCCGCACTCCCCGCTGATAGAATCGAACCGAAAGCTCCGCATGAGCGCAGAAAATCAACAACCTGGCCAAGCATCCGGCGCCACCGTGGCCCTTGCCGAAACCGCCTCCTCTCCGGTCATGAAGCTGTTCAATACTCTCAGCGGCCAGGTAGAACCCCTCGGGCCCTCCGATTTGAAGACCTTCCGCATGTACGCCTGTGGGCCGACGGTTTACGACTACGGCCACATCGGGAACTTCCGCACTTTTCTGCAGGTCGATGTACTGCGTCGTTTTCTGCGCCTGCAGGGCCTCACGCTTCGCCACGTCATGAATATCACCGACGTGGACGACAAGATCATCCGCAATGCTACGGCCGCGGGGATGTCGATCTCCGACTACACGCGGAAATTCGAGAACGCCTTCTTTGAGGACCTCGAAGCGCTGCAGGTGGAGCGGCCGGAGGTGGTCGCGCGCGCGACCGAGCACATTCCATCGATGGTGCGCCTCATCCAGCGCCTGGCCGCGCAGGATATCGCCTATCGCGCCGAAGACGGCTCATGGTACTTCCGGATTGCGCGCTTCCCCGAGTACGGCAAGCTTTCGAAGAAAGACTTCAGCGGGATCGCGGACGGCGCGCGCATCGATGTTGACGAGTACGAGAAGGATTCGGCGCGGGACTTCGCGCTCTGGAAAGCGCCCAAGCCCGGCGAACACAAATGGGAAACCGAACTCGGCCCCGGCCGCCCGGGATGGCACATTGAGTGCTCCGCGATGGCGATGGAATATCTGGGCGACAGCTTCGATCTGCACGCGGGCGGCGAAGACCTGATGTTCCCGCACCATGAGAACGAAATCGCGCAGTCAGAATCAGCGTCGCACCACGCATTCGCCCGGCACTGGTTCCACGTGCGTTTTCTCCTGGTCGAGAACCAAAAAATGTCCAAGTCCGCCGGGAATTTCTTTACCCTGCGCGACCTGCTTCTGCGCGGCTATAAGCCATCGGCGATCCGGCTGCTGCTGATCTCAGTACCGTACCGGCGGCAGCTCAACTTTACGTTCGAGGAACTCTCCGCCGAAACAATCGCCGTGGAGCGACTGCGCACGTTCCATCAGCGGATCCTCACCACGCATTGGCCGGAGCGCCCCGCCTCCGCTGCCGGATCTGGCGAAGTCGGCGCGCTCGCCCGCGAAACGCGGCAACGGTTCAGCGCCGCGCTGGCCGATGACCTGAACACCGCTGAAGCCCGTGCCGCTGTTTTCGAAATGGTCCGGGCCGTCAACGCGCGCGCGGACGCGGGCAACTTCTTCGCGGACGATCAGACCGAGGTGCTCGAGACGCTGCGCCACTTCAACCAGGTCTTCGCAATTCTCGATGATCGCGATGCCGAGTGGACCCGGTTTACCCTGGACTGGTCGGAGCGCGAGGGGCGCCTTGGCGAGGCTGCTCCGGAGGTGCTCGCGACGCGGGAGCTCTCCGACGAGCAAATCCGGACACTCGTCGAGGAGCGCTCTCAGGCCAAGCGCAGCCGCAATTTCGCCCGCGCCGATCAGATCCGGAACGATCTTGCAGCGAAGGGCATCATGCTCGAAGACAGCAAAGAGGGAGTGCGCTGGAAGCGGCGCTGATCCTTAACGACTCGAACGTCGCCCAGTGCATAGTTAGTTACACCCGTTCGGAACCCTTGGCGGCTTCAGGGCAATCGGGTAGAGTGCTTCCATGTCTCTGGAGACCAGCACTGAGCGTCTGGCAGGTCGGGCGGCGGCGATCACTCTTCGCGGATCTCTGACTGCCCGCAGTCCCCTCCGGTCACTCGATACTGAGGTGAAGAACGCCATGTTCGAAGGAGTCATCCACCTGGTGCTGGACGTGTCGAGTGTGGATTACGTGGACAGCGCGGGACTTGGGCTCCTGATGCACATCTACAACGACCTGCACCAGAAGGGCGGATCCTTGCGGCTCTGCGGAGTTCAGCCCCGGCTGCGCAAAATTCTGGAGACGACCCATACGGACACGCTGCTTGCCATAGATGGATCACGCGAGCAAAGCATTGCGGCGGTACGCCAATTGACCCCCGCTATTCCTGGGGACTAACGCCTGCCACCGGGTACTCGCAGCCAGCAGATCGATCACATCCTGCCGCCGCCCGGGCACAATCGTGACTTTCGCAATCAGTCCAAACATCGAAGTAATTAATCCGCTGCTGTCGCCTGAGGGCGGCGTTTGGCCCGCCGCTGCACGCGCTTTTTCGGCTCCGCAACCAGCTTCGCCACAGGAATATCGCTGGCGTCGGCCCGGCCCTCGGCCACGGCCATGAAAAACTCCTGGGAGTTAAAGGCGGAGGGCTTGCCTTCCCGGCCGGCGTCCCGCACCCGCACATAGCTGCCGTCGGGGCGGAGCATCCGGGCCTTCACGTTGTCGGCCAGGCAAGCTGCAAGGATTTCATCGCGAATGCGCGCTCTGATCTGCGGATCGCGGATTGGGAAGACGACCTCGCAGCGCTCAAACAGATTCCGCGGCATCCAGTCTGCGCTGCCGCAGTAGAACTCCTCATCGCCACCGTTCAGGAAATAGAACAGGCGACTGTGCTCCAGGAAACGGCCTACGATTGACCGCACGCGAATTTTCTCACTCAGGTTCTTCAGCCCAGGCCGCAGTGCGCAAATCCCGCGCACGATCAGGTCGATTTCAACCCCGGCGTGTGCCGCCGAATAGAGTGCCTCGATCACACTCTGCTCGAGCAGCGAATTCATCTTCGCGACAATGCGCGCGGGGCGTCCCGCCGCCGCGTGCTCCGTCTCGCGATGGATCAGCCGGATTGTGCTTTCTGCCAATGTGAGGGGCGCGACCAGCAGTGGGCGATAGTCGTCCGACTCGGAGTGGGCCGTCAGGTAATTGAAGACGCTGTGCACCGCAGCGGTGATCTCCGGATCCGCTGTCAGCAGACTTATATCGGTGTAGAACCGCGCCGTATCCGGGTTGTAGTTGCCGGTGCCCAGGTGTGCGTAGCGCCGCACCACGCCATCCGGGTCGCGCCGTACCAGCAGCGCCAGCTTACAGTGTGTCTTCAGGCCGACGATACCGTGAAAGACCTGCACGCCGGCGTCCTCCAGATTGCGCGCCCAGCGGATGTTTGACGCTTCGTCGAAGCGCGCCGTCAGTTCCACGACGGCGGTCACTTCCCTGGTCAGCGCCGCTTCGGTGAGAGCCTGAAAAATCGGCGAGTCGGCGCTGGTGCGGTAAAGCGTCTGCTTCATCGAAACCACGTTCGGATCCTGCGCCGCGGCTTCAATGAATCCCACGACGGCGTCGTAGGAATCATAGGGGTGGTGCAAGAGGATGTCCCGGTGTCGCAGCTCGTCGAACAGATCTGCCGACTTGCGGTTGAGCCGCAATTCCCGCGGGACGAAGGGCTTGAATTTCAAATCCGCGCGCGCCGATGAGCCATACAGCATCATGATGCGCGAGAGGTTTACCGGCCCGTCGGTGTGATAGACCAGCGACTCTTCCAACTCGAAATTGGTCCGCAGCCGGTCCACGATCTCGGCATCGGCCCCGCTCTCGATTTCCAGCCGCACGGCGTCGCCTTTGCGGCGGTTGTGCAACTCAGCGCGGACCGTCTCCAGCAGAGAGCGCGATTCTTCTTCCTGGAAATAAAGATTGCTGTTGCGCGTGACGCGAAACGCGGCTTTCGCAAGGATCTCGTATCCGCGGTACATGCCCGCCGCGTTGCGCTCGATCAGGTCGTTCAGGAAGATGAAGTCCTCCGTGCCCTCCGACGGCAGGCGCACATAGCGTGGCAGCGCTCGCGGAACAGTCAGCACCCCCAACACCGGGCCCAGGACGCCGCGCCGCTTGCGCCGCAGCAGCAGCGCCAGACACATGGCTTTGTTCAGCACGCGCGGGAACGGGTGCGCCGGATCGATCGTGATCGGCGTCAGCAGCGGATCGACTTCACGCTGGTAATACTGGTTGGCAAAGTTGCGCTGATCGTCGTCCATGTCGGCCCAGTCGAGCACTCGGACGCCAGCCGTTTGCATGGCCGGCAACAGCTGCTCATTCCAGCAGCGGTATTGGTCAGCGACGAATCTGTGCGTCTCATCCTTAATGGCGTCGAGGGACTCGCGCAGGGTCGACCCGTCGGGGGCGGCGTCGTTGTAGCCGTCCTCTATACGCTGCAGGACGCCGGCAATCCGGATCTCAAAGAACTCGTCGAGGTTACTGGCCGTAATCGCAAGAAACTTCACCCGTTCCAGCAGCGGGTTGGCAGGGTCCTCCGCCTCTTCCAGAACACGCCGGTTGAATTTCAGCCACGACTCGTCGCGGCTGAAAAAGAGGCTTTCGGGGCGCTTTTTCGATCGGGCCATAGGCGCAGGAGACCTCGTCCTGCTCGGGAAAAGTGTACCTGAAGGCATCCGGAGGGATGCTGTGAGTATGACGCAATCGGGTGATTGAGCCGAGACCTGGCCAGGGTTACTGTGGACATCATTCGGCTCTGCCGAGCGATCCCTGAGGTGTGCGCCATGGCTGTGCAGCAGGAACAGGCCGTACCGGTCCGCGCAGAATCTGCGCTGAATTCCGGCTTTTCCCTGACAGAGCGGCTTGGGGCGCATGTGCGGATCGCACGACTGGATCACAGCGTTAAGCATGTCTTTATCCTGCCTGGCGTTGTGCTGGCCCTCACTCTGACGCACCCAGCTCTGAATGCGGCCCTCGCCGTCCGGATCGGCATTGGGCTGCTCGCGGCGATTTTAGTGGCCTGCAGCAACTATGTTCTGAACGAAATACTGGACGCTCCCTTCGACCGCCTGCACCCGACCAAAAGGACGCGGCCCGCAGCCTGCGGACTGGTTCACCGCGGATGGGGATATGCGCAGTGGATTGCCATGATGGCACTGGGCCTTGCCCTCGCGCGCACGATCTCGACCGGTTTCCTGCTGAGTGCGGTCGCCCTGTGGGTGATGGGCTGCGTCTACAACGTTCCCCCGGTGCGCAGCAAGGATCTGCCGTACATCGATGTGCTCAGCGAGTCGATCAACAATCCGCTTCGATTTTGCCTCGGCTGGTACGCCGTTACGGCGCTGTTATTGCCGCCGCTTTCGTTGCTGCTCTCATACTGGATGCTGGGCGCGTACTTCATGGGACTGAAGCGGTTCAGCGAATACCGCCAGATTGGAAACGCTCTCGCAGCATCGAACTACCGCCGGTCCTTTCTGTATTACAGCGAGGAGTCGCTGCTGAACTCGGTGGTGTTCTACGCGGCTGCCGCGATGCTGTTCTTCGGCGCATTCATCATGCGCTATCGCATGGAATTGATTCTGTCCTTCCCGCTTGTAGCATGGCTGATGGCCGTGTATTTCGGGCTGTCCTTCCAGCACGAGAGCGCAGTACAGAATCCGGAAAAACTGTACAAAGAAACGCGGCTCATGATCCCGCTTGCCATCTGCGTCGTGGTGCTGACGTTACTCCTTTTCGTTCAGATCCCCTGGCTGCAGACTATGTTTCCCCGGTCAACTTCCTGAGCACCTCGGCGCACGCGCCCGGCTCGGCTCCTGATGGGAAGTTCCACCAAGAGTGTAAAATGCGGGTAGGTTGAGCGAAGCGTCAGCCGCTTTCCATCAGCCAGGGCCTACTGCATTCACCGATATCGGGAAGTCGGGCAGGAAAGTCCTGCAACACTACCACTCCCTCTCAGTTTTCCTGGTGAAGCAGTCACCCAAGTTCTGCGCCGGGAGGGTTCGACGTGGCCGATCCGTGTCTCACCAGCAGCGACGCCGTTCTAAACGCCGAAAAGGCCGCCATCGAGATGTACCACTTCGCCGCGCTCATGCTCGGCAATGAGTCGGAGGCTCTCCGGCTCGTCGAGAGTACCGTAGCGTCCGTCGATGTTGATCCTTGCGCTGATCCCTCCGCGGCCAATGGACTTGTGCGGGAGCGAGTGCTGGACGGGGTCCTCGGTGTGATGCATAGCCACGACCCGGCTTCCTTTTCCGAAGTGCCGGCCGACGGACCGTCCTCCTGCCTCGAAGAAGACGACGCGGCGCCGCTCTCTTCTGCCGAGATTGCCGAACTGATTGCGGGAGTGGGACGCGAGCTGGTCCGTGAATGGCTCGATCGCCTATCGCAGGCACAGCGCGCGGTTTTTGTGCAGCGGGCGGTTCTGGGCCAGGACAACGCCGCAACGGCGACCGCGATCAACCGCTTTGCCCGGCCAGCGTTCTGGACTCCGGAAGCCGTCGGCCGCCTTTTTCGCCAGGCGCTCTGCTCATTGGCCTCCTCGTTGGCTCATGCAGTGCCAGCGACGCAGAGCTGACAGGTTCAGTACAGGCGCCGCTTCGTTTTTTCGCCTTCCAGGTGATGCCCGTCTGAGCTACAGCATGACGCGCACTGGCGCGATCGAATACTCTATCTCTGAGATTCTTTTGCATTTTTTCGCCGGGAGCGTGCATCCAAAGCACGTACCCTTTTGGGAAGAAGTTGAATCTTCCGCATGTTCCGATGAAAGGCTTCTTTTTGTGCCGGAGGCAGTTGCAACCGATCGCCAATCCCTGCGCCCGATTCTGAGGGCGATTTGCGGATGCACAATGATTCTGACACTGCTGTGGACCGCAGGGGCGGCCGCTCAGGAATCAAGCAGTAGCTCCGTCGGGGTCCAGTCGGCGCCGATCCAGATTCCGCAGCCACCGATCGACAGTTCGACGTATCAGGGCAGCGTTACTCAGAGCAAAGCTACACCCGGCATTTTGGAGCTTTCGCTCGACGACGCCATCCAGCGCGGGTTGCGCTATAACCTGGGACTCATCCTCACCAGCCAAAGCGTAGAGTCCGCGCACGGCGCCCGGCTCGAGCAGTTGCAGTCGCTGTTGCCCACCGCGACGGCCAAATTGACGGAAGCGGTGCAGGAAACTGATCTGCAGGCCCAGGGATTGCGCATCCCCGGCTTCCCCGCGATCATCGGTCCCTATGGCTACACCGATATTCGGGGCACGCTCAACTGGACTCTCGTGGACCTTTCTGCTCTGCAAAACTATCTCGCGCAGAAGCACAATTTCGCCGCCGCTCAGCTTTCGGCGCAGGATGCACGCGACATGGTGGTGCTCACGGTCGGAAACGCGTATCTCACGGTCATTGCCGATGCGGCTCGCGTGCAGGCCGTGCAGGCTCAGGTGCAGACCTCGCAGGTGTCGCTCAATCAGGCCGAGCAGAATCACAAGGCCGGGACCGCTCCACTTCTGGATGAGCTGCGCGCTCGGGTTGATTACCAGACGCAGCAACAGAACCTTATCGCTGCACAGAATGCATTTGCCAAAGACAAGATTGCGCTGGCACGCGTCATTGGGTTGCCCCTCGAGCAGCAGTTTGAACTGAGCACCCAGGAACCTTACGCGCCGCTCGAGAACATCGACGTCGACACCGCCGTGCAGCAAGCACTGGCAAACAGGCTCGACCTGCGGGCGATGGCAGAGCAGGTGAAAGCCGCCGAGCGGGCGCGCAAAGCTGCGACAGACGCGCGACTGCCCACGGTGAAATTCAGCGGCGACTATGGAGATATCGGCATCAACCCGTCGCACTCGCATGGAACCGGCGACGCGGTTGGCTCCCTGGATGCTCCGATTTTCAAAGAAGGACAGATCCGCGGTCAGCAGAAGGCGGCGCAGTCCAGTCTTGAGCAGGCTCGCGCCCGACTGAGTGATTTGCGTGGCCAGATCTCGGCCGACGTGCGCGATTCCCTCCTCGATTTGCAGGCCGCAACTAAGCTTGTGGACGTTGCCAGAAGCAACGTCGATTTGGCCGCTGAGGCGCTCAGTGAAGCGCAGCAGCGCTACAAGGCAGGTGTATCCGATAACCTCGCTGTGTCGCAGGCGCAGCAGGCGGTCGCACAGGCCGATGAGCAGTACGTTGACAGCCTGTATCGGCACAATGTCGCAAAATTATCGCTGGCGCGCGCGCTGGGCGTCGCTCAAACCAGCTACAAGGACTACGTTGGAGGAAAGTAAGCGTGGCGGACCAGAATTCCCAAGCAACGATCACTGAGCCTGAGTTACAGGAAGAGCGGCCGGAAGGAACCGCAAGCCGCCCGCGTCGCCGCTTCATCATTATCGGAGTGGTGGCTGTGCTCGTCGTCGGCGCGCTCCTGTTCTGGTGGCACTCGACCTACTATGAAGACACGGACGATGCGCAGGTTGACGGCAATCTCATCCAGGTCAGCTCGCGTATTAATGGCCACGTAAAGACAGTTGAAGTGGAGCAAAACCAGTCTGTGGATGCCGGCCAGCGCCTGGTGGATATTGACCAGGCAGATTACGAAACGGCCCTCCAGCAGGCCGAGGCCAATCTGGAAGCGGCCACTGCGAATTACGAGGCCGCACGCGTTAACATCCCGGTCATCCACACAAATATTGGCAGCAATCTGAGTACCGCGAATGCAGACGTGGCCGGCGCCCAGGCCGGTGTGACGCAGGCTGAGAACCAGTTGAAAGCGGCTCAGGCACGTGTGATCGCTGCGCAGGCCACTTACAACAAGGCCAGGGGCGACGTGGACCGCTACACGCCGCTTGTGCAGAAAGACATCATCTCGAAACAGCAATATGACGCAGCGGTGGCCGCAGCTGACGCCGACAAGGCCGCTGTGGAAGAAGCGCAGGCAGACGTGATCGCTGCGCAGGATGGGGTTCGCATCGCCCGCGAGCGTGTGACGCAGGCGCAATCGGCTCTGACCTACGCGAAGACCGGACCGCAGCAGGACGCAATCCAGAAGGCCAAGGCAGATCAGGCCGCCGCCCAGGTAGATCAGGCCCGCGCGGCTCTCGGGCAGGCCAAGCTGAACCTCCAGTACTGCACGATCAGCTCGCCCGCCGCTGGCATTATCACGACGAAGAGTGTCCAGCCGGGCCAGAACGTGGCCATCGGCCAGGCGCTGATGACGCTGGTTTCGCTTGACAACGTCTGGATCACCGCCAACTTTAAGGAAACGCAGTTGCACCACATGAAGGTGGGTCAGCCGGTCACGATCCACGTGGACGCCTATGATCGCGATTACGACGGCAAAGTGACGCAGATCGGCGGCGCAACGGGTTCCATGTTGAGTCTCTTCCCGCCGGAGAACGCCACGGGGAACTACGTGAAGGTGGTGCAGCGTGTCCCGGTGCGCATCGATCTGACCAATCCGCGGCAAAACCAGGATCATTTGCTCCGGCCCGGCATGTCCGTCGAGCCGAAGGTGCGTGTGAAGTAGCATCCGATGCCGTTCTGACGAATTCGTCAGGATCAGAATCGTGGGTTCCCCACTCAGAACTCAATTTGATTGAGTGGGGTCCGCGCTCACGCCGCCGGTTCCGGAAAGTCAAAACTGCGTGCCCCGCTGCTATTTCCTGGCGCGGATGTGCGGTTCCTGAGGCACAATATTGGAGACTTCCGGATGCTCACCATGCCCAATCCGCTCCTCTCGCTGACAGCGCTCTTGCTGGCCGGATGCCTGGCGGCCGCGGCACAGACGGTTCCATCCGGATCGCCTGCCGACGCAGCAGCCCAGCCAACAAGCTCGGGGGCTGGCCAATCAGCCGCTCCGAAAACCTTCACTGTTCCGGCTGGGAGCAAAGTTCTGCTTGAGCTGCGCAGCGCGATCAATACGAAGAGCGCCAAACCAGGCGATGGCGTCTACCTCGTGTCCACCTTCCCTGTGGTCGCCGAGAACCGCGTGCTGATTCCGGCTGGCGTGTATGTACAGGGAGTGATCGACAGCGTGGTGCGCCCTGGCCGCATTCATGGGAACGCTCAGCTGAATATGCACTTCACCTCGATGATCTTCCCCAACGGCAGCGTCGTCGCGATTCCAGGAGTCGTGAACAGCCTGCCGGGAGCGACGAACCAGCAAATCAACGGAGATGAGGGGACCATCGAGCAGCATGGCGGCAGCAACAAGGGCCACAACGCCGGAGAAACGGCCAAAGTTGCGGTTCCCACAGGAGCAACGGTCGGCTCGATTGGCGGGCTCGAAGGCGGGCACCCGCTCGCCGGGGGCCTCGAAGGCGCAGGCGCGGGACTCGCCGCCGCCGGCATCGTCGCGCTCCTCACGCACAAGGCGGACATAAATATACCTTCCGGTTCGCAGGTGGAGATGGTGATCCAGCGCCCTCTGGAAGTACAGGAAAGCAACCTCGCTGGTAATAACACGCTCGTACCGGCAGCAGCGCAGCAACAGCCGCTGCCGAAACCAACGCTGCACCAGCACATTCTCTGCCCCAACGGCAGTCTGGGCTGCAACTGATCGAAGGAACGAGGCTGGCTAATTCGTGCGAAGAAGTGGATTTCACGTTTGGCTCCGTGACATTGTCGTATCGTTCCTCGCCTCAGTCTTCATCATCACCTTCCTGTATCAACCTGTCCGGGTGGAGGGTACAAGCATGCAGCCCGGTCTGCGCGATCAGGACCGGCTGTTCATCGACAAGTTTTTCTTCCGCTTCGAAACCGTCAACCGTGGCGATGTGGTCGTCTTCCACTATCCGCGCGATCCGGAGAAGAGTTACATCAAGCGCGTGATCGGTTTGCCTGGCGATACCATCCGGATCAGCCAGGGGCGGGTTTTCATCAACGGCATCCCTATTTCCGAGCCGTACGTTCCCCGTCGTTACGAAGACACGCGGTCCATGGGAGAGCTGACCGTCCCCTCAGGCGAATATTTCGTCATGGGCGATCACCGCTCCATTTCCAGCGACAGCCGCGACTTCGGCCCGGTGGATCGCGACCTCATTTACGGAAAGGCCGAGTTCATCTACTGGCCCGCCGACAACATTGGCGTCGTGCGCTAACTGGTCGTCGCAGGTCTGACCCGGCCTTGCCTGGATGGGACACTCTGAGGCATCTGTCCTATATCGCTACAGGCGGCCGTCGACGCACCTTAAACACTAAGGCAATTAGTCACGCTGCCGATACCCTCCCTTGCGAGGGATTGATTTATGGTGGTGCGCAGCGACTCCGTCTTTTTATCCGAACTCACCATCCATCCATTCGAGCCCGGCAGGGACGGCGGCGGAGCAGCCGCCTCGCCAGTCCGAGATAACCCGGTGACCGTCTTCCGCGGTCTCGCCTTCGGCATTGCTTTTCAGGTGGTCGCAGCAGCTGTCGGGTACGGCCTCTGGCATGTCCTGCGGCCGTTGTTCTGACCGCGACTGGCCCTTCTCGCCTGTTACATTGAGGGCATGAAGCTGCTGATCAACGGCCAGGCACGGGAGTTTCCAGAACTCGGTTCCGGCGCTACCGTCCAGGACCTGCTCAAAGCTCTTGCTCTCAAGCCCGACCGCATTGCTGTCGAGCACAACGGCTTGATCGTCTCCCATACCGCATGGACCGCAACTTCAGTCTGCGAGGGCGACAAATTCGAGATCGTACATTTCGTGGGCGGTGGATGCACCAGGAACATCACGCAGGCGCTGTAGCCCTTAAGCTCCGGCCGACATCACCGGCTTCGTACAGACCACTCGATAAGCGCCGGGGTATGATGGTCGGCCATGAACCAAAAGCTGCGCTGGGGTGTGCTCTCCACAGCCGCCATCGGAGTGAAGAAAGTGATCCCCGCGATGCAGCGCGGGCAATACTCGACTGTTACCGCGATTGCGTCGCGTGATCTCGCCCGCGCGCGCGACGTCGCGTCTGCCCTGGGGATTCCGGACGCCTACGGCTCCTATGAGGAGCTGCTCGCGGACCCGAACATCGACGTCATCTACAATCCCCTTCCCAACCAGCTACATATTCCCTGGACGCTGAAGGCCGCCGAAGCCGGCAAGCACGTTCTTTGCGAAAAGCCATTGAGCATGACGGTCGGGGAAGCCAAATCCCTGCTCGCCGTCCGCGACCGCACCGGGATCATCATCGGCGAAGCCTTCATGATCCGCAGTCACCCACAGTGGCTTCGCACGCGGCAACTGATCGAAGAAGGCCGCATCGGCACCCTGCGTGCCGTGGTAGCGGCCTTCAGCTACTACAATGTCGATCCTGCCAACATCCGTAATCAGCTGGAATGCGGTGGGGGCGCTCTCTACGACATCGGCTGCTATTGCATTCAGGCGTCCCGCTACGGCTTTGGTCAGGAGCCAACGCGTGTAGTCGGCCACATCGATCGCGATCCACAACTTGGTACGGACCGCCTGACCTCTGCCGTGCTCGACTTTCCCGGCGGTCACGCAATCTTCACGTGCAGCACGCAGATGATCCCGTATCAGCGGGTACAGTTCCTGGGCACAAAGGGGCGCATCGAGATCGAGATTCCCTTCAACGCGCCGCCAGACCGGCCAACGCGCATCTTCGTTGACGCGACGGGAGATCTTACGTCTTCGGGCATCAGTACGGAAACCTTTGCTGTCGTCGATCAGTACACGCTTCAGGGCGACTCCTTCTCCAAGGCCATCCTGGACGGCACCTCGGTGCCTGTGCCCCTTGAGGAAGGCATCGCCAATATGGCTGTAATCGAGGCCATCTTCAACTCTGCGAAATTCGGACAATGGCAAAATGTAGGCCACTAAAGAACCTATGATCCAACGCCGCAGCCCTGGCCGCCCGAACCCACAGGAGGAGACATGCGCCTCAAGACGCAGGTCCTGATTCGGCGTTCGCCGGACGAAGTCTGGGCGTGGTTGGGTGACGTGTCCAATGTTCCCCATTGGGATCGCGGCGTCGCCGAGGTGCAGGCGAATACAAAAAGCAAGCCGGGCATCGGCTTTGAATTCGATACTCTGGCGAGATCGGCGCGCAGCACCCCTGACAGGAACTGGGGCAAGATGTCCTACAGCATCACAGAAACCGATCCGGTCCGGGGCTGCACGGTCCAACTCACCAGCAATTCCGGCAATGCGCGCTTCTTCAGGTCTGCGGAGTGGCGCTTTCGCGTCGAACCGGATCCGCAAGGATCTGTGGTGATCTGCGCCGCGCATTTCCAGCTTCGTCTGCGCTATCTGCTGCTGGCACCCCTCTTCTACTCGATGACAAGTGCCATCCGCAGAGATCTTGAGAGCCTCAAATCTGCCATCGAAAGCTGCTCCCCCGCAACAACTTCGGCTAATTCGGGGAGCCCGCCATGAAAATCGTCCGCCAAAGCCCAAACGAACTCGTGGTGCGCGACAGCAGTGTCTGGCTAAGCGCCATCTTTATCGCCGCTGCAGTGTTCCTTCTGTACTTTGTTGTTG
>DASSKX010000698.1:0-7737 GCA_035689925.1 Acidobacteriaceae bacterium | reverse complement strand
GAGCCGGAATCTCTACGATCCACTGGAGGGACGGCTGGACATCACCTATACCTTCACACGGGGGGAGGAGCGCGAGGTGAAAGCGACCCACCAGTGGGTCCATTCCGCGGCGGAACTGAACCGCATGCTGCGGCAGAGCGGACTGGAGCCGCTGCGGGCGTTTGGTGAGGTCGACGAGCGGGAGTTCGCGCTGGGGTCGCCGCGGCTTATTCTGCTGGCGCGGCGGGTGTGACTCGAGGTGTTGTCTGCCGGACGGTAAGCACGGGGCAGGGCGCGCCGCCGATGAGCTTGTAAGCGAAGCTGGACGGGCTCATCGCGTCAAGGTAGCTGCCCGCGCGCAGGCCAAATACGATCAGGTCGGGTGCGAGTTGTTTCGCCTGGTTCAGAACGTAGGCCGCAGCTCCCTGATGCTCCACGGGATAGATGCCAGGCGTATCGGGGATATCGGCTGCTGCGATTCCGGGCCGCAGGATTACGTAGTTCGGCGCATCGAGGCAGCTTTTGATGGGCCACGCAGCGATCGCAGCGCCGAGGCAGGGTGGATCGGCTTCGGAGATGTAGAGCACACGATCGAACTTGTGCGTGGGGGGATCGGGAGTACGGATGCCGACTGTCATGACGGGGCACGGCGCCTTCAGCAGAACGCCTTTGGCGACGCTACCGAGTGTGGCGGAGATGACAAAGGAGTCCCCGGAGAGGCCAATGACGAGCAGCTTGACCTGATAGCGGCGCGCGGCGTCACAGATCGCCCTGGCTTCTGTGCCCGCATTAATAACGTTGGCGCTTTCCTTAACGCCGGCGAGGCGCAACTCGCGCCGAACCCGCCGCAGACCGCGGAGCGCGTTGTCCTGGCATTGGTTGTAGTTGCCGTTCGCATGGGCCAGATCGATGACGTGGATGGAGCGGACCGTGACACCGCGGAGCCGGGCAAGGTGCTTCACGCAGATGAGCGCCCGTTGCGACGATTCGCTGAAATCCGTCGCGAACAGAATGTCCGGTGCTGCAATCCCCGCCGAAAGCATTATCGTCCCTTCGCCTCTCGAATAGGTGAAAGCTTAGCCGCGCCCGGTGTAATGGGCGAGTGATTCATCGTACGCAGCAGGGTGATGGTCATCACAGTATCGCAGAGAGATTCGGCGCATGGGCATCCCCTCACGGTGTTACTTCCTCGGCGTGTGAGCCGGTAACCGACACCTGCAGGGTGTTCGCCTCGCAGATCGCCGCCTGGACCAGCCCGGACGAAAGCGACTTCTCCAGCGCGCGTAGCTGGCGTTCGGTGAGCCCCGGCGCCACGATTTCGATGCGGAAATTTTTCAGGCGCAGGGGCCTTGACCTTCGATCAGCCTCCACTCGTACCTGCAGGCCCTTTGCGGGTAGGGAGCGCAGGCGCAGGTACTGGGCGACGTACTGGCCGACACAGCCGCCCAGGGAAGTCAGCAGGATTTCGGCGGGCGTCATTCCCTGGTCGGTGGCACCGTCTTCGGCCGGCTGGTCGACCGTCAGCCTGTGCTGACGTGCTTCGGCCACGAAGCGGGCACCGTCCAGATGCTGCAGGGTGATCTGCAAGAAAACTCCTTGAGAATGGAAAGAGAGCACGTGGCAGGCCACATCGATCGGCGATAGCCGGGGCGGGTACTTTCGTTGGGATACGCCGGTAACCGCGCATGCTGCTGCCCTGTATTCGGGCGAAGAGGGCGCCGTGGGACTGCGCGATTTCGCGCAGGTGAGTGACACGGCGCGGTCCGGGACGCTGTCCGGGGGCGGCTGCTCATTCCTGTGGCGCTATGCCGGGACAGCGGATACAATCCGCTAGTTGTCCCCATGCGAACCGTTCAGCCTGAATCTCGGGGCGTGCGATGAAGGCACGACCTCCCAGGAATCCTGCCCATGCGCGGCCGGCGTCAAGCGATGTTCCGGCTGGCGAAATTCCCGCGGCTCTTCTGCGCTCCCTCGTCGACCAACTGGACGAGGCGCTGGTGGCGTTGGGCCCCGACGGCGACGTGCAGTTTGCGAATACCGCCGCCACACGCGTCTATGGCATCGGTCCACACGCGCCGCGCGTTCATGAGTGGAGTGCGAAATACGGCATTTATCAGCCTGATCGCACGACACCCTGGCCGCCGGATGAACTGCCGGGTGCGGTTGCGCTGCGTGGCCAGAGCATGGATGCAGAGCAGTACGTTTGCCCGCCGGGTTCGGAGGAGGGCTACTGGATCGCGGTGCGCGCGCGTCCGATGCTGGGCCCGGAAGGCCGGATCACCGGGGCCGTGCTGGCCTGGCATGACGTCTCGGACGAGCGGCAGACATCCGAAAGCCAGCGGCGGCTGCTGGCGATTGTCGAAAACACGCCGGATCTGGTTGCCCTGACCGACACGAGACTGAAGACCGTATTCATCAATCGCGCCGGACGGGAGATGCTGGGGCTCGGCGAACTGGACGACGTGCGTGGCTATCCGATCTTCGAGACGGAGCACGAAGGCCAGCAGGAGAGATTCGAGTCGGACATTCTGCCGGTTCTGCTGCGAGGGGAGCCGTGGACGGGCGAGTTCTGTCTGCGGACCCGCACCGGGGATGTGATCAGCCTCGACATGCACGCCTTTGGGATCTTCGGCGAATACGGACAGCTACTGGGGGTTGCGAGCGTCTGCCGGGACGTCACGGAACGGGTCCAGGCCGAGCAGAACCGGCAACAGCTGGCCTCCATCGTCGAATACTCGAATGACGCCATCATCAGCGAATCCCTGGACGGGATCGTCACCACCTGGAATCGCGGCGCTGAGCGCACATTTGGTTACAAGTCTGACGAGATGATCGGACAGCCGATCGAGAGGCTGGCCTGGCCGGGGTACGAAGAAGACATGCGCGAGCTTCTGCAGCGTGTTCTTCGTGAAGAGACGATCGAGCACTACGAGACGGTACGGCGGCACAAGAGCGGCCGCAAAGTGGTGGTCTCACTGACGCTGTCGCCGGTACGCGACGCGAACGGCAACCTGATCGGCATTTCGAAGATCGCGCGGGACATCACGCAGCAGAAGGAGCGCGAGGAGCTATCGACCCGACAGGCGCAGTTGCTGGACCAGGCGTACGAGCCCATCATCGTGCGCAATCCGCAGGACCGCATTGTCTACTGGAACAAGGGCGCGGAGCGGCTCTATGGCTGGAAGGCAGCGGAGGCACAGGGCAAGGTGAGCCACGAACTGCTGGATACTACGTTCCCGGAAGCCCTGGACGACATACGGCACAAGCTGGAAACAACGGGCCACTGGGAGGGGGAGCTTCTCCACCGGACGCGCACGGGGAAGCGGATTACCGTTTTGAGCCGCTGGATTCGCGAGCTCGGGGTTTCGCAGTCGCATGTGATGGAAACCAACGTCGACATGTCAGAGCGGGAGAAGCGCCTGGCGGTCGAAGAGCAGACGCGGCTGGAGCGGCGCTTTCGCCAGCTACTGGAGGCCGCGCCGGATGCAATCGTGGAGGTGGCGGAGGACGGCACCATCGCTCTGGTGAACCGAATCGCGGAGGCCATGTTCGGTTATGACCGCCACGAGCTGATTGGGCGTTCCGTGGACATGCTGGTGCCGGACGCGATGCGGCATTCGCATCACCGGCATCGCGCGACCTATCTGGAGCACCCGCGCACACGACCGATGGGCAGCGGCCTCGAACTGCATGCGCGCCGGCGAGATGGCTCCCTGTTTCCGGTGGAGATCAGCCTCAGTCCTATTCAGACTGAGGGAGGGATGCATGTGACGGCGGCGATTCGCGACGTAACGGACCGCAAACGCGCCGAGGCCGAAGTGCGAAAGCTGCAGCAGAGGTACACGTCAGAACTGGAGGCGCGCAACCGCGAGGTCGAGCGCGCCAACCGCCTGAAAAGCGAATTTCTCGCCAGTATGAGCCACGAGCTGCGGACGCCGTTGCACACCATTATCGGGTTTGCCGAATTGCTCGAGGAGGGAAGTGAAGGGGCTCTCAATGAGAAGCAGAGGCGATTTCTGGAGCATATTCACCGCGACTCATCGCACCTGCTGGAGCTGATCAACGACATTCTCGACCTGAGCAAGATCGAGTCCGGGCAGATGGCGCTGAAGCGCGAGGTATATCCTTTGCGGCGCAGCATCGAGGAGGCGCTGGATGCCGTCCGGCCCGGAGCCGCGCTGAAGGGAATCACGATTGAGGATCGAATCACTGATTCCTATGTAGACGCCGATCCGCTGCGCGTGAAGGAGATGCTCTATAACTTGCTGAGCAATGCGGTTAAGTTTACCCCGAAGAGCGGCAAAGTATGGGTCGAAACGCGGGTCCAAAGTGGGTTTGCCTACATCACCGTTGGAGATACGGGCATCGGTATCGCGCCGGAGGAACAGGAGAATATCTTCGATAAGTTCTATCAGGTGGGAAATACGACAACGGGTGTCCGGGAGGGCACAGGCCTGGGCTTGTCTATTACCAAGGAGCTGGTCCAGATGCATGGCGGCTGGATGGAGGTGGACAGCCGGCCACGTGAGGGCAGCCAGTTCACTTTTACACTTCCTGTTGTAAATGAAGAGGCTGTAATATAACTGAAACATTCCCCAGGGCCTGATTTCTGACTTAACTCAATATAGAGATCCCGAGGCTGCAAAGCTGACACGCGCATATGTCTGAACGTGGACGGAAGTATCTGATTCTGATAGCCGATGATCGACCGAGCAGCCGGGAACTATTGCGCGTCGTCCTCGAGCGGGCGGGCTACGAGGTCATCGAAGCGCAGGATGGCGAAGCGGCTCTGGAGGAGATTCGCGCCAGAAAGCCCGATCTGGTGCTGCTCGATCTGCAGATGCCGCGGCTCGACGGCTACGGCGTGCTGAAGGCGGTCCGTGGGGATGAGCACCTGGCGGGTCTGCCGGTCGTCGCACTCACGGCGAGCGCGATGCGAGGCGATCGCGAGCGGATTCTTGAATCCGGGTTCACGGATTACCTGGCCAAACCTGCCGGGCCGGATCTACTGCGGGATACGGTGGCGAGGCTGCTGCGGGAACATGGCGCAGAGAACGGCTGAGCCGGCACGCCGCTTCTGCAGCGGCAGCCTGCTGGTTCACAGAAGACCGTACTTCTTCAGCTTATAGCGAAGCGCATCGCGGCCAATGCCGAGGGCGCGCGCAGCCTGGGACTGATTGCCTTTGGCGCGCTCGAGCGCCTGCACCAGCAGCTGGCGCTCGTGCTCGGCGAGCGGTGCGTCGGGTTGAGCCAGGGACGCCACCGCTCCGTTTCCCGCGGGAGCAGACGGTGCGCTGGCGTCCTCGTGGAAGACGCTGGTGGGCAGGTCGGCTACGTCGATCTCGTCGCGCTCGGCCATCATGGCTGCGTGCCCAATCGCGTTTTCCAATTCGCGAATATTGCCCGGCCACCCATGCCGTTCCAGCACGAGCTGCGCGCGTGGCGTCACGCCGCGGATGTGCTTGCCGTATTGTTCCGAGAATCGAGCGACGAAGTGCCGGATCAGCAGCGGGAGATCCTCTTTGCGTTCGGCGAGTGTCGGCACCTGCAGTTCCACCATCGCGAGCCGGTAGTAGAGGTCTTCGCGGAAGTTGCGCTCGGTGACCGCCTGGCGCAGGTTGCGGTGCGTCGCTGCGATGACACGCACGTTGACTTTGCGTGGCTGCAGCGATCCGACGCGGAGGATCTCCTGGTTCTGCAGCGCGCGGAGCAGCTTGGCTTGCGTTCCAAGAGGCATGTCGCCGATTTCGTCGAGGAAGAGCGTGCCTTCGTTCGCGGCTTCAAAGAGGCCCGGCTTATCGCGGTCGGCTCCGGTGAATGCGCCCTTTACATGGCCGAAGAGTTCGCTCTCGAAGAGCGTTTCGACGACGGCCGAACAGTTCAGCACCACGTATTGACCCTTGACTCCGCTGCGCGCGTGCAGAGCGCGGGCGACCAGGTCTTTGCCGGTGCCGGTTGCACCCTGGATGAGAGCCGAGCGGTAATGGGGCGCGATGCGGCGGATCCGCGCGAACAGCTCGCCCATCTTGTGGCCCGTCCCGATGAGGCCTTCAAATTCCGCGGCGGCGTCGCCGACCAGCGACTGCCGGCGGCGGGCGTCCTCGAGCAGGCGGCCAACGCGCTCGCGGAGCACGGGAATACGGATCGGCTTCTCCAGGTAATCGGCGGCCCCTTTGCGAATGGCTTCTACCGCCGTCTCGGTGGTGTAGTGGGCGGTCATCAGCACGACGTCGGTAGCGGGGGCGAACTCCATAATGCGGCACAGCACGTCGAGGCCGGTCATCTCCGGCATGACGAGATCGGTGAGGACGAGCTGTGGGCGGTATTGGCGCACGAGATCCAGGGCTGCCGTGGGCCGCGACGCTGTGTGGATCGTCACGCCTTCCCGGGAAAGCGCGGTGGACAGGAGTTCGAGGCTGCCCGGATTGTCGTCGAGGATGACGATCGAAAGATCCATAGCGTCGGCGGCGGGGAAAGCTCTAAAGGACTGATTCCATGCTAGCAGTTCGGTGCGATGGGCCTGCGCCAGGACTCAGGTGCGCGGAATGGCGCAGCTGCGCAACGTGACTTGGCGCAGTTCGCAATGTTTGCGCCGTCGAGGAAATCTGGGGCATAAATCACAAGGCTTTGTGATTTCAATCACATGGCAGGTGTCGCAAAGTTTGGCACGCGTCGTGCTCTATTCCTCGGCATCACTCCCCAGGAGATAACGAAAATGGAACGCATGCAGGGATGCACAGATTGTCCGATGAGAGGCAAACACCTCTTCTGCAACATGGACGACAACGCCATCGAGAAGTTTGACAACATCGGGACCCCGGTGCAGTTTACCCGCGGCGCGGTGATCTTTCGCGAAGGCGATACCTGTGGTTCGGTGCATGTGATCTGCTCCGGACGAGTGAAGCTCTCGGCGACGAGCCGCGAGGGCCGCACGCTGATTCTCAAGATCGCCCGCGCCGGTGAGGTTCTTGGACTCTCGGCAGCGCTGGCTGGCCAGCCCTATGAAGTGACGGCCGAGACGGTGGAACCCTGCCGGCTGAAAACCATCCGCCGCCAGGCACTGCTCGACTTTCTGGATCGGAACCCCGATGCCAGCATGCGCGCCGCCCGGACCGTCGCTCAGGAATACAAGGCTGCCTTTTCTGAAGTTCGCCGTTTAGCCCTTCCGGCCACTGCATCCGGCCGCGTTGCCGGGCTGCTGCTCGACTGGAGCCGCGATCAGGCGCCGGCCAACGCTCCCCAGGGCCGCTGCGTCATGACCCTCACGCACGAAGAGATTGCTTCCATGACCGCCACCACGCGCGAAACCGTGACGCGGGTGCTCGGTCAGCTGAAGCGCGACCAACTGATTCAGATCCGCGGAGCTTCGCTCACTGTTCTGCAACCCCAGGCTCTCGAGCGGCTCGCGGTTTAGCGAGTGTCCCTCCTCCATAACTGCGTTGTTTGTAGTACGTGAATTGCCTGGAGGCAGCCCGGAGTGGCTGCCTCCAATTTTGTTTTTGCGGACGCGGAGGAGTGCTACCGCTTCAGGTTGCGCTCGAAGAACTGCGCCATGTACCCGTAAGCCTCCTTCGACTCGGGGAGGTTCGCATCATTCCAGACAGCATGTGGCAGCCCCTCGAAGACAATGAGGCGAGCATTGTCGTTGCCGGCGCGGACGAAGGCGCGATGCAGGATGGTCGTACCGCTCAGCAGCAGGTCGCGTCCGCTGGTGATGAAAAGGGTCGGCGGCATGTTGTGCAGATCGGAAAAAACAGG
>DASSKX010000697.1:0-2378 GCA_035689925.1 Acidobacteriaceae bacterium | reverse complement strand
ACAAAGACGCTGTCTCCATCATCGGCGGCGGCGACTCAGTAGCCGCCGTCCGCCAGGCCGGCGTCGCTGACCGGATCAAGCACATCTCCACCGGAGGCGGAGCCTCCCTCGAATTCCTTGAAGGCAAGAAGCTACCCGGAGTCGAAGCGCTCACCGAGAAGTAATTCGCCGTGGACAGAAATGCTCGTGAGGCGCCGTCGCAGTAACGGACGGCGCCTTTTTCCTGCTCGCCGCTCAAAACGCCTTGCCGGCAAGCGCCCGCGCTCGAAGCCTGTGTACCCTGTACGCTTCACGCTATACCCTATACGCTGATTTCCAATGTCGCAGTTCCTCCTCTTCCACGGCGTCGCCATCGTCGTGCTGATCCTCGTGAACGGCTTCTTTGTCGCCGCGGAGTTTGCTGTCGTCAGCGTGCGCGAGACGCGCATCGAGCAGCTCATCGCCGAACGCCGCCCCGGAGCCCGCATCGTCCGCCGCCTGCAGGAGAACCTCGGCGACTTCCTTCCCGCCGTCCAGATCGGCGTCACCATCTGCAGCCTGGCCCTTGGCTGGATGGGTGAGCCCGTCGTGGCCGGCGTCTTCGAATCCTGGATGCACGGCCTGCCGCACGCTCCTGTCTATGCGCACCTGACCGCAGTCCCGCTGGCCTTCGCCTTTATCACGTACTTCGAAGTCCTGCTCGGCGAACTGGTTCCGAAGGCCCTGGCGCTCCGCCGGGCCGATCAGATGGCCATCGCCATAGCGGCGCCAATGGATCTCTTCATCGACCTCGCCCGTCCCGCCGTGCGGCTCATGAACCGCTCCGCTTCGCTGGTGTTGCGCCTTTTCGGTGCGCAGCTCACGCCGGAAGGCGGCGTTCACTCCCCTGAAGAACTCAAGCTGATGGCCACCGCTGCCCGCCGCATGGGCATGCTGCCGGAGTACCAGGAGGCGCTGATCCATCGCGCGGTCGAGATCGACGAGATCCTCACCCGCGAAATTATGACGCCCCGTCAGCGCATCTTCTCGCTTCCGGCCGACATGCTCGTCGAGGACGCCAGCGCGCGCATCATCGAGGAGCAGCATTCGCGCGTGCCGGTGTATGACCCGGCGCGCGGACCGGAGTACATCATCGGCATCGTCTACTCCAAGGACATCAGCCGCCTCATGCATTTCCGCGCCTCGGCCAAAACTAAATTCGCCGTCGTACCCTTCAGCGACATGCGTCTGCGTCAGGTCATGCGCGAAGTACTGGTCGTGCCGGAGACGAAGCCCGTTCTCGACCTGCTGCACGAATTTCAGCAGCGCCGCCGCCACATCGCCATCGTCGTCGACGAGTTCGGCTCGACCGTTGGCCTCGTGACCGTCGAAGATGCGCTCGAGCAGGTCGTCGGCGAACTCGAAGACGAATTCGATGTCGCCGCGCGCAACGTCATGACTACCGCCGCCGGCGGCATGGTGCTCGACGGCAGCGTCAGCCTGCGCGACCTCGAAACCCAGATGCGCTGGCATCTGCCGCGCGAGGGCGGCGTCGAAACTCTGGCCGGATTCATCCTCACCCGTCTCGGCCGCATTCCCCACGGCGGCGAAAGCATCGAGTTCGAAGGCCGCCGCCTGACCGTCCTGGAAATGACGGGTCACCGCATCAGCAAAGTGCGTATCGAGCAGCTCCAGCCTGTGGAGAAGACCCACTGATGCATCGCCTGCTCAAATCCATGCTGATGCGTCTGGCCTACACGCTGCCTGTGCTCTGGCTGGTCGTGTCCATCGTTTTTCTGCTCATCCACATCGTGCCTGGCGATCCCATCGAGCAGATGCTCGGCGAAGGAGCGCGCCCGGCCGACATCGCCGCGCTGCGCCATTCCTACGGGCTCGACCTGCCCCTCGGTACACAGTACATCCGCTACTGGCGCGGCGTGCTGCACGGCAACCTCGGCCAGTCCATCCGCCTCAACGACACCGTCACGCATCTGGTGCTCGTGCGCTATCCGTTCACTGTGGAACTCACCGCCGCCGCTCTTCTGGTTGCCCTGCTGCTCGCCATTCCCGCCGGAATCGCCGCGGCCCTGCATCGCGGACGCGGCCAGGATCACGTCGTCGGCGTCGTCAGCCTGCTTGGGCTTTCGTTTCCACCTTTCGCGCTCGGCCCCATCCTCATCGTTATCGTCTCCATCCGGCTCGGATGGCTGCCCGTCAGCGGCGCCGGAGACGCAGCGCATCTCGTGCTCCCCGCACTCACCATGGGCAGCGCCCTCGCGGCGATCCTCACCCGCATGGTGCGCACCTCAATGCTCGAAGAACTTGGCCAGGACTACATCCGCACCGCGCGCGCGAAAGGCCTGCCCGAACGCATCGTGGTGTATAAGCACGCGCTCCGCAACGCCATGATCCCCGTGCTG
>DASSKX010000696.1:0-2508 GCA_035689925.1 Acidobacteriaceae bacterium | reverse complement strand
CGCTGGACGGAGCATTCGCGCTCGCCGAGGTAGACGCAGTGGCCGTGCTCGTCGGCGAGGACCTGGATTTCGATGTGGCGGGGATGCTCGATGAGCTTCTCGAGATAGACTTCGCCGGAGCCGAAGGCACGCCCGGCTTCGCTCTGCGCGGCGACAAAGGCGGAGGCCAGGTCTTCCGGGCGAGCGACGGCGCGCATTCCCTTGCCGCCTCCACCTGCCGCTGCTTTCAGCATCACGGGATAGCCGACGGCCTGAGCAACGTCGGCCGCTTCCTCGGGCGAGGCGAGGCCGTGGACGCAGCCTGGGGTGCGGGGCATCCCGGCTTCGTCGGCCACCTGGCGGGCATTGGTCTTGGTGCCGAGGGCGCGCATGGCGCTGGCGCGCGGGCCGATGAACTTGATGCCGGCTTCCTCGCAGGCCTGGGCGAAGTCGGCGTTCTCGGAGAGGAATCCGTAGCCAGGGTGGATGGCGTCGGCGCCGCAGCGGCGGGCGATGTCGAGGATGAGGCTGCCGCGCAGGTAGGAATCGACAGCGGGCGCAGGGCCGAGGCGGTAGGCTTCATCGGCCTCAAGGACGTGGAGGGCGGCTCGATCGGCGTCGGAGTAGACGGCGGCGGCGGCGATGTTGAGCTCGTGGCAGGCGCGGATGATGCGCAGGGCGATTTCGCCACGGTTCGCGATGAGGATCTTGTGCACAAGACAGCGTACAGCGGAGAGCGGTGAGCGTACAGATGCAGCCGGTGGCCCGTAGCCGGTGGCCGATAGCAGTCGGCAGAGAGCAGTCAGCAGCAAGCTGCGAGTTGCGAGCTGCGGAAACAAAAGCAAAAAACAAAGGCAAAGCAAAAGCCCTCGCGGAATGCGAGGGCTTTCGGTGTTGCGGGCTGTGGGCGGTTTACTGCATGACAACGCCCTGGACTTTTTGGTTGGCCTTCTCTTCGTTCGCCTTGCGGGCGCCCATGGCTTTGTGGACCCAGTCCTGCGCCTGATCGAGGTCGGCCTTGCGGGCAGCATCGTTACCGCAGTCGATATCGGCCTTACGACGGTACATCAGGTTCAGGTACTGCATGGCATCGTCGTAGTTGGAGCGATTCGCGACGGCCTGCTGGAGGTACTGCATGCCTTCGTTCACCAGATCGGTGTTCTGCTCCTGAATCTGCTTGCAGACCGCCTTGGGCATCTTCGCGTTGCCCTGGCCGTCATCCTGCAGGTTCACGCCCTTGAGGTCGGCGATGGCGTTCTTGTAGGCGAGGGTCCAGTCGATGACGCCGATGGTGTAGGCGGCTTCAGCGTCTTTCGGGTTCGCCGCGAGAACTTTCTTCTGCCACTCTTTGGCCTGATCGAATTTGTTCAGATCAAAGTAAAGAGCAGCGATCTGCTTCATGCTGGTGATGTCGTCCGGGTGCTCTTTGAGAACCTGGAGAAAACCATTGATGGCCATCTGCGCGGTCTTCTCGTTCTCGGGGGAATTGAGGTTCGGGACGACCTCGTTGGCATACGCGGTGGCGAGGTAGAGGCGGGTCATTGGATACGTGGGATCCAGGTTAACGGCCCGCTGGAAATGCTGGATAGCCTCTTCGTATTTGGCCTGCTTATAAGCCTGGACTCCCTTATTCAGCTGATCGCGAGCCTCGAGGCGTTTGCAGCCAGTAGTAGAGGCCACCAGAGCGATCGTGGCGGCGGCCAGCACGGTTAGACGTGCGATGCGATTCATTGCTGTCTATCTTCTCCTTCAGCTCGCCAGGAGCCTCAAAAAAAGCCAAGCGCAAAATGCGCGCGTACAACCGATTGTAATGTGTTCGCGGCTTTTCACAAGGTCACGACAGTGCAAACGCGCAGAGAAGGACCCGGGGGTCACGAACGCGCGGCTGGCCTTACTGGCCGGCCGCGATCTTCGGGGTAATCAGGCCGATGTGGTCGACGCCAACGGAGTGTCCGATATCGATCACAGTGGCGACGTCCTGGAAGTCCACGTTGGGGTCGCCCTTGACGAACATGATTTTCTCAGCGCGGGTGGAGTAGATCTGGTTCAGCTCGGGCTCCAGGCCGCTCTTGGCGAAATCCTTGTCGTTGATTTTGTACATGGGCTGACCGCCGGGGCCGGGCTGCACCTGGACGACGATCGTGCGATCGTTCTGCTGCTGCTGATTGGGATTCTTGGGGGGCTGCGGCACCAGCGCGTCAAGACCGCGCGGGGTGACGGGCACGATAACCATGAAGATAATCAGCAGCACCAGCAGCACGTCGATGAGGGGCGTTACGTTGGGCTCGGCATTCAGGGCGCCGCCGCCACCTACGTTCATTGCCATAGTTCAGTTCCTCGTTTCCTGTCGTCGATCTTCCGCCGGGTGGCGACTGTTATTCGCCGCCCGCAGCGGGTCTGGTGGTAGCAGCGCTCGGGGCCGTCTGTTGCTGGGTAAGCATACCGACTTCTTCAACGCCGGCGGTGCGCACGGCATCGATGGCGTCCATCACGGTTCCGTAGTGGGCGCGCGCATCGGCGCGAAAATAG
>DASSKX010000695.1:0-5552 GCA_035689925.1 Acidobacteriaceae bacterium | reverse complement strand
TGCCGTCAATAACGGCGAGATGAATCGGTCGCGACGCGACCAGATCAGCAGTAATCCGCGGCACGCGGAAACCCGGATCTGTCGATTCCGCCACCGGCTGTGGTGCGCTTTTCGGCGGCACGCGCGAACCGGAGTGCATCGGCGCCCGGTAACCGACGGGAACGATGCTTGGCTCATCCTCGGGTGCTTCTGTGCTGTAGATGGTGCACGGCGTAATCCCGAAGCAGTTCTTCATGGAAAGCGTGACACCGGCGGTCCTGTGCTCCTTGAGCTTGGCCAGCGAAACGAAGACATCGGTGTCGCGATACGAGTGGTTCAGGTCGTAGCCCGCATACATCAGGCCTCCGCCTGGCACCATGAACCGCGCATAGCTCTTGCCGCTGCCGAGGTAATTCGTGTTCTCGAATTCCACTCGCGTGGCTGCTGCGGCAAAATCCTTCGGCTGCCAGCCGGCAGCGATCATGAAGTCTTCCAGCGGCTTTGCCCCGATGGGTGCGCTCTCGAGCAAGCGAATCCGGGTTGCCCCCGCTTTGCCCAGCAGCGCAACCAGCGATCCGATCACCTGAGGATGAACCCAGTGCGTCATCTGATTGGGCATGGAGTTCAGCTTGTCGCTCGGCGGCCCCGTCATATTCAGCTTGACGGCCACAGTCTTCCCCCGCACGAGCCTCTCCAGCCCGCCCAACTGATCGAACATGACAGCGAGGGTCTCGCCCACCTTTCGGTCGTATTCAGGGCAGAGGCCGATCGCCACCCGGCTTGCAGGCGCCTGCATGGCTGAAGCAAAGATGGGCCGCGCCACGGCCGCACCAGCGACCATGCTCATGGCGCCCAGAAACTCTCGACGGGAACAATTCGGTTTCATCGCTCTTCATCCCTCCCAGCACTCCTGAGTAGTATGAGCCTGAATCCCGGCAATGCACGCCGATTTTGTAAGCAAGTCTCTTTTGAGCAGGAACGAAGGCCTGCTCGCGGGGGGGATTTGGATTCGTGGGCGGGACTTCCATTGGGAAGACGCACACTAGTGGCTTCTCCTGGGTTATTCGATCCCCATGCCGCCATCCGGCGAACATTCATCTACTGCATGATGGCCGCCGCCCGGCCGTTCTGGTTTCGAGCGCTCGCGAGCCTGCTATGAGCAGCAGAGCTGTGCGGCGACACACCAAATTTCTTGACAATCGTAAATCGGTTTTGTACCCTTCGCCACGCTTCACTGCTTCGGGTTGAAATTCATTGCAATGACTCTGACCCGGTAGAGCGATCGTGGAGATTCTGAAACAAGAAAACGCGCAAACCTTGCGGCCGGAAGCTGTTACACGGCAGCTTTGGAACGAGACCTACGAATCCGATCGCGATAAGGCCTTCCCCGAATAATGCCGCGCTTCACAAGCAGTCGATAGCTGATGTCGCAACCTGGAGGTCAAAAGAGGATCATGAAACATCATCGCTGTGACGCGATCAAAGGGCGCTGTCTTGCGCCATATGCCATTTCGAATTCCCAGGCCACAAACAAAGCTGCCTCAATCGCAAGGGCTGCTCTGGAGAATTTCATTCCCGCTGCTTTCGCCTGCTGCATCTTCACGGTCTGCTTGTTTCTCCTTTTGCCAGCCAGCGTATCGGCACAGGGATCCACCGGCACCATTTCCGGGCATGTGGCCGACGCCACCGGGGCGGCGATCTCCGGCGCGACGATCACGTTGAAGAATACGGCGACCAGCGGCATACGCACTACGATCTCAACCAGCTCAGGCGACTACACGTTTGCCTCGGTCCCTATAGGTACGTATGAACTCAAGGTCGAGCACCAGGGATTCAAGACCGCCACCAGCCAGAACCTGCACCTGCAGGTGGCGCAATCGATGACGCAGAATTTCAACCTACAGGTTGGTGGTGTCGAGCAAACGGTCACGGTTACGACGTCAGCCGACCTTCTCGAGGCGCAAAACACCAGCCTTGGCACCACTATTCCCGATCAGACGATCACTCAGATGCCGGTGAATAACAGAAACTACCTGAACCTGGTGGCGGTCTCGGGGAACGCGAACGTGATTTCGCCTACCCAGGGCCAGGCCGGTGCTCGAGAGGGGGGCGCCCGTGCTAACGAGACCATCTCGGTCGGGGGTTCGCGGATCATGTTCAACCATTACACGCTGGACGGGATCAATAACACAGACGTGGACTTCAACAGTTACGTGGTACAGCCCAGCATCGACGCTATCCAGGAAATGAAGGTACAAACCGGCGTCTATCCCGCCGAATACGGCTACAACGCGAGCCAGGTGAACGTCGTCAGCAAGAGCGGCACTAACCAGTATCACGGCACTCTGTTCTATTTCCTTCGCAACAATTACGCCGATGCTCGCGGGTATTACTATTTCCCCGGGACCCCCCCGTCTGTGCTCCCGTACAAATACAACGACTACGGATTCGTCCTCGGCGGGCCGCTTTCGATTCCCAAGCTCTTTAACGGGAAGAACCGTTTTTTCTTCATGGTTAACGATGAATGGTATTCGCAAGTCCAGTACTTCAGCTCCGGTTTAACCCTTCCAACCCAGGCGGAGTTGAGCGGCGATTTCAGCAACTACACCGGAAAGGGTCGTACGGTCGTTCCCATCTATGATCCCGCCACCGGGAATCCCGACGGAACGGGCAGAAAGCAGTTCCCGGGCAATGTGATTCCCGCGAGCCGCACCGATCCTGTGTCGCAAAAGTTCCTCCAGCTGTACTACGCGGCCGCTCAGACCAGCGCGACCTCGAACAATTACACATTCCTCACCCAGCAGAGAGACACTCACGACGGGTTTAACGTACGCGCCGACTACAACCAGTCGACGAAATCGCAATGGGCCTTCCGCTTCAGCAATGGGCTTGAAACAAACCCCACCGCGGGATTTAAGACGGCGGGCGGAACAGTCGGCAGCAAAATCATCACCCAGTACTACCAGTACATGGGCTCCCACACCTGGACTATCTCTCCCACGCTCGTCAACGTGGCCACGTTTGGCTGGACCAACTTCTATAATTCTCTCGGTTTGTACTCGCAAGGCACAGATGACGACGTTTCGAAGCTTGGCATTCCCAATCTCCAGTCTGGGCCCTCCACAACCTGGGGTATTCCCAGCGTAGGCTTTACCGGGGACATTTTCAGCGGACTTGGCGACAGCTCCGACGGTCCTTATGTGACTTCTGATCCTGATATCTCGATCAACGACAACATCAACTGGGTCCACGGCAAGCATTTTATCGACCTGGGCTTTCAATACGAGCGGCAGACCTTCAAAGAGCTGGGCAATCAGTTCTCGCGGGGTAACTTTGTCTTCCAGCGAGATGCAACCGCACAGGTCACCTCTCCTGGAGTTTTGGCCGCTGGAACCGGCTCCGCGTTCGCCTCGTTCCTGCTGGGGGATCTCTACTCATCGACGTATGCGGTACAGATCGCGCAGGCCAATTACAAGCGCAACGTTGAGGCCGCTTACATCGACGACAACATCAAGTTCACCCCTAAGCTTTCGTTCCAGCTCGGCCTGCGCTATGAACTGACTCCACCGTGGTACGACACCCTCGGCACGGAATTCATTGTGGATATGCAAACCAATCACTCGCCCATAAGCCCTGTCATTGGCGGGGCAGAGCCTCAGCAAAACTGGCCCTTCTTTATGCGCCAGGGCAACTGCAACGATCCGTACCAGGGGGTTAATGTCCGTTGGGTTACGGCGCCTCCCAAAGGCCAAACCGCCACGACCTCCAACACCTCACCGGTTTCTCCGGGGCCGCAGTGCGCCAACGGCAATTTCCCAAATTCGCTGATGCAAACCGACTACACCGACTTTGCCCCTCGCATCGGCTTTTCGCTCCAGGCGACTCCCACCATGATCATCCGGTCGGGCTTCGGCATTTATTTCGAGCACGACATCGCCAACGCCCGCTTCGATATGGCTCGCAATCTGGCCGGTCGTGTAACGAACGTCTCCGGTGGCGGGGCCGCGGGAGTCGTCAGTATCAATTGGGACAACGCCGTGGGTGGTGCGGGCACCGCGCTCATTACACCTCCTTACTCCTTCTCCATGGCATACGATCATAAAACCTCATCCAGCCAGGTGTGGCTACTCGACATACAGAAGCAGCTCGGCACCAATTGGCAGTTGGAGGCCGGATATATGGGCACGAAGAGCAGTCACCTCTTTGGGTTCCGCAATGCCAATTATTCGGTTCCGTACGGTTTGCTGGGGCCGGCTGGATATTATCCGGCAGGGGCTACCACTGGCACGTGCACTGCCTCCGATGTAGCACTATGCGGCGGCCCGAAATCCATCCTGGATCGCACGCCTTATCCCAACTACGGGGTGATTCAGCTTGTCCACGATATCGGTATCGGCAACTACCAGGCCTTTACCTTCCAGGTGAATAAGCGCTTCAGTAACGGCTTCAACCTCATCAGCTCCTACACTTATTCGAAATCGCTCGACGACACCAGCGGCATCCGCACTCAGTCATCGCAGCTATTCCCGCAGAGCGATCTCTGCATCAGGTGCGAGTGGGGTCCGTCGGATTTCGATGTGAAACATCGTGTGGTTGCCTCGTTCATTTACGATCTGCCCTTCGGCTCGGGCAGGATGTGGGCTCCATCGTCGAAGATCGTGAACGCGGTGATCGGCGGCTGGGAGTTCTCCACCATCGGCACCCTTCAGACCGGCCGCCCCTTCAACATGAGGTACGTCGACAATAATGCCAACACCAATACCATTGCCGGCGGGACATTTGCGACGAGGCCGAATTACGTCTCGGGTCAGAGGTTTTTCATGTCTCACCCCACCGTTGGGGATCGCGGACAATGGGTAAATCCCGAAGCGTGGCAAGAACCGGCGGGAGGGTTACTCGGAAACACGAGCCGCAATATGCTCTACGGCCCGGGCGTCGAGAACTTCGATATGTCCATTGACAAGAATTTCATCATGCCCTACAAGGAACACCACCAGTTGCAAATCCGCCTGGACGCGTTCAACGCCCTCAATCACACGGATTTCGGAACTCCGAACACCGATTGGAAATCCTCGTCAGGCGGCAAGATCACCAGCTCCGCACTGCCGGCCCGCGAACTGCAATTAGGCGCAAGGTATACGTTTTAGCGTTGGTCACAAAGTTTCGTCCACACGCTCGATTCTCGTCTGGGCTCCGTTTGGCCGGTCTTTTGAGCCAGGCGGAGCCCAGTGGCTGCCTGGACAACTCAGAGGGATGCCTTCAACCAGCGGTTAAAAGTTGCTGGTCCTATGGATGTTCCTGCTGAGCCCTGCTGATTTCTTTATCGAACCAACATCCTCCATTGCGGGAGGTTTATCCACGATGAGCTCGGCTTCCTCGTGGATACGCCGTGTTTCAGGTCGTTCGTGGCTGGCTCATACTGCTTAGGTCCCGCAGGTGATCTGCGGAGGGCGCTGTAGCCAGCAGGAGCGGCGGGCCATGGCGCAGTTGCCCGCGACAAGACATCTCAAAGCACCCCAGTCTAACCAGGCGAAATGTCCACGTGTCAGTGACTCGGCAGTTTTGCTCTTTGC
>DASSKX010000694.1:0-5834 GCA_035689925.1 Acidobacteriaceae bacterium | reverse complement strand
GCGAGAAGTGCATCGCGGCCTGCCCGGCTGAGTTCGCCCCGCCTACCACGTATACATTTTCGTTTGTGCAGGAGCGCGCCTCAGAGAGCGATGCCCCGTAATAGACGCCCCGACCGGTCAGTCGATCCATGCCAGGCGCTTCGATTCGGCGATAGCAAACCCCGACCGCGATGAGCGCCACGCGGCACGAAATCTCGCCGCCGTCGGCTGTCTGCACCAGCCGGTACGGCCCCTCGCACTTGACCCCCGCCGCCCGCTGCGTGACAAATTCCGCCCCGAATTTCCGCGCCTGATCATAGGCGTCGCGCGCCAGCCGATCGCCGCTAACGCCCCGGGGGAACCCGAGGTAGTTCTCAATCCGCGAGCTGCTTCCCGCCTGTCCACCGGGTCCTTCTGGCTCGAGCACCAGCGTCTTCAGCCCCTCTGAGGCTCCATACACTGCCGCCGCCAAACCGGCCATGCCCGCCCCAGCCACTACGAGGTCGTAGAAGTCCGCCTTTGCCTGGGTGCGCAGCCCCACATGCTCCGCCAGCTCCGCATCTCCGGGCTGGACCAGCGATGATCCATCCGGAAACAGGACGACCGGCCAGCGGCTGTCGCCTACCTTGAAACGCTGCAGCAGCTGTACCGCTTCATCGTCGCGCTCCGGATCGAGCCAGACATAAGGCACGTGGTTCCGCGAAAGAAAGCTGCGCACCTGGTAGTCCCGCAGCGAGTACCGCGGGCCGACGACTCGAATGCCCTCGAACGGCGCCTTATACCCCTGGCGCCAGTCCTCCAGCAGATCATCCAGCACCGGATACAGCCGGTCCTCGGGTGGATCCCATGGCTTGGTGAGGTAGTAGTGGATCCGCGCCGCGTTGATGGCCCGGATCGCGGCCTCCGTATCGGCATACGCCGTCAGCAGCACGCGGCGGGCGTCAGGGTAGACATCCTGAATTTGGCGCAGCAGATCGACTCCAGCCATGCCGGGCATGCGCTGGTCGCTGACGATGAGGGCGAGGGTGTCGCCTCGCTCCTTCAGCTGGCGGGAGGTGTCCAGGGCCGCCTGCCCGGAGCCAGCACGCAGGATCCGGTACTCCTGGCCGTAATGGCGTCGCAAATCCTGGATGACCGCCTCCAGAACACTGGCGTCGTCGTCAACCGCGAGGATGATCGGCTTGGGCATTTTAGGGGAGCCTTTCAGCAGAACTCTCCTAATAAAGTACAGTCCTGCCGGGCTTTGCGCGAATTTGAGCTGCTGTGCCGGACCTGAACAGTTGATGTCCTGTTTCCCACAAAAGTTCCATTTTCTGTTATGCAAGCGTGACGCCCGTCACAGGACCAAAGAAAGCCTGGGGGTTACTTTTGTCCTGAATGATGACCAGTTCTCACCGGCCGCCGGTAGGTGCACCCCGGGATGTGGTACCCGGACTGCCCCCGTCATTCTTCCAACGCCATTCGATTTTTCCCGCATTGTCCGACAAAGAGACAAGCGGTCGGATAGGTCCCACGTTGCTGACGGCCCCTGCAGCGCATCGCGGCGAACCGCGCTGCGCGATCGACCCACCTGTCTTCGGGGTAACCCGTGGACGCACCTACAGAGGAAGCGGAGAATGAATAAGCTGATACTCGCGGACAATCAGGCCATCTTTCGTGCGGGAACTGCCAAAATCCTGGCTATGGAAGACGACTTCCGGATCATTGCTCAGTGCGCTGAAGTCGAACGCCTGTTTCCTGCCCTGGATACTTTCCGTGGCGCCATCCTTCTTTTTGCGTCTTCACTGAAGCTCGACCCGCAGGTTCTTGTCCCGCGCGTCCTCGCCGCTGGAAGTCGCTGCATCGTGATTGCCGAAAACGGCGAGCCCGTGCACCCCTGGTTTGCCGCCGGAGTCAGCGGCGCGACTCACCGTAACGTGACCGGTCCCGCTCTCATCGAGTGCGTCCGCCGTGTCGGACAGGGAGACCGCCACGTCCGCGCTGCCGGACTCGAAGCTCCCGGCATCGACGAGGATGCGGTCGGCTCCCGCGTCCGCGACCGCCTGACTCCGAAGGAACTCAAGATCGTCGCCCTGATCGTGCAGGGCTGCAAGAATAAAGAGATCGCCCTGCGGCTCACAACGACCGAACAGGTGATCAAGAATTATCTGCGCAGCATTTATGACAAGACGGGCGTCTCGGATCGGCTCGAGCTGGCTCTGTTCACGATCCACCACCGCATCCTGGCCGAGGCGGCGCAGGCCGTGGGCGAACAGATTATGCAGGGGCTGTAAGACAACGGCGCGCCGGCACTCAGCTGGCGCGTCCGGCAACAGGTGCGCTGCTCGGGAGATTCTTTCTGAGCAGCGTGTCCATCACTTTGATCAGTTCCACCGGATTGACTGGCTTCTCCAGATACAAATCCGCCAGCGGCTCGGCCGCCTGGAACGCTTCTGACACATAGCCGGACACGACGATGACCGGCGCGGTGGAGTGCGCTTTGGCGGACTGCACAACGCTCCTTCCGACACCATCGCCCAGGCGCCAGTCCGTGACCACCGCATCAAACGTTTGCGTGTCGAGCGCGTGCATCGCCTGTTCCGCCGACACGCACGCCGTCACGGTATGTCCGGCGGTCTCCAGAATCTTCTGCTTGAGAGCGATGATCTCCGGATCGTCGTCAACGCACAATATCCTTGCCACTGAGCCCTCCGGGATAAGCGTCGCGGATCAGCCGATCCGACCTGCGCGGACATTTTCTTTGTCCCGTGCATTCCTGTCAATCCGGCAATTGCGCTGGCGCAAGTTTACGCCAGCTTTTCGCCCACCGACTTCGCCTGCGTGAACAGGTACAGGTAATCCGGCCCTCCGGCCTTCGAATCGGTCCCGGACATATTGAATCCGCCAAATGGATGGCAGCCCACCATGGCTCCGGTGCACTTGCGGTTGAAGTAGAGATTGCCGACGTGGAAATCCATCCGCGCGCGGTCGAGCTTCACGCGATCGGTTGAGTACACCGACCCCGTCAGCCCAAATTCCGTATTGTTGGCAATCTCCAGCGCGTGGTCGAAGTCGCGCGCACGGATCACTGCCAGCACCGGCCCGAAGATCTCTTCCTGTGCGATCCGCGCCTTCGGATCGACATCGGCAATCACCGTCGACTCCAGGTAATAACCGTTCTCCGGCGTCTCAATCGCCTTGCCGCCCGCGACCACCCGTCCTTCCCTCTTGCCGATCTCGATGTACTCGAGGATCGTCCTCATTTCCCCCTCGCTCACGACCGGGCCAAGGTTCGCGTTCTGAGCAGGATCTCCGACCTTGAGCTGCGCCACCCGTTCGCGCAGGCGCTCCACGAAAGCGTCGTAAATCGAATCCTCGATAATCGCACGCGAGCAGGCGGAGCACTTCTGGCCGCTGAACCCGAAGGCTGAGGCGGTCACCCCTTCAACCGCCGCATCGAAGTTTGCATCGGCGCAGACGATGATCGAATCCTTGCCGCCCATCTCCAGAATGGTGCGCTTGATCCACATCTGGCCGGCGCCACGCTGCGCCGCGCGCAGGTTGATGTCCAGCCCAACTTCCTTCGAGCCGGTGAATGCGATGAAGCGCATCTTCGGATGCTCGACGACGGCATTGCCAAACGTGCCGCCCGATCCGGGGCAGAAATTCACCACGCCAGGAGGCAGGCCGGCCTCCTCCAGCACCTCGACGAAACGTGCCGCAATCGTCGGCGACTCGCTTGAGGGCTTCAGCACCACGGTGTTGCCGCAAACAATTGCCGCCGCCGTCATCCCCGCCATAATGGCAAACGGGAAGTTCCACGGAGAAATCACCGCGCCGACGCCGAGCGGGATATACAGCAGTTCATCGCGCTCGCCGGGGTACTGGACGGGCGGCGTAGCCGTTGCCAGGCGCAGCGCCTCGCGCGCGTAGAACTCGAGGAAGTCGATGGTCTCGCCGACGTCGGCGTCGGCCTCGGCCCAGTTCTTGCCCACCTCGTACGTGAGCCACGCACAGAAATCCAGCTTGTGCTGCCGGATCATCTCGGCCGCATGCAGCAGCAGAGACGCGCGCTGTTCCGCAGAAACATACTTCCACGACTGGAAGGCCTGGTGCGCCGCCTCCACTGCCTGCGCCGCATGCTCCGCACCGGCCTTCTGGTGGATCCCGACGATCTGCGCCGGACGCGCCGGGTTGCGCGATTCGATCTTGTCTTTCGTGTGCACCCGTTCGCCGCCGATGATGAGCGGATATTCGTGGCCAAGATGCTCCGCCACGCGCGCCAGTGCCTCGCGCATCGCATGTGCATTCTCGTGGCGCGAAAAGTCCGTGAACGGCTCGTTGCAGAAGGCGCCCTGTGGTTTGCGAGGCAGGATGACAGTCGAAGTTTCGGCGATAGCCATAACCGTTCAGTTTACGCCCGCGCCGCTCCGGTCGCCGACCTGTGCCCATTGGTTCAGGCGGCCTGCCCCGGCGACCGCTCGCCTTTCTCCAGAGCCTCGGGATCGCCCTTTTGCGCGGCAATGTCCTCGATGACTGCATTGACCTCTGCTCCGGTCAGCAGAGCGAAACCGGCCACATAGAACCACAGCAGCAGGACCATCACTGCGCCGATGGAACCGTATGTCGATGAGTAGGAACTGAAGTGATTCACGTAAAATCGCAGGCCAACGCTCGCGGCCACCCACAGCACGATGCCCATCGTCGCACCGGGTGTAATCCAGTGCCACTGGCGTTCCTCCACGTCCGGCGCCACGTAGTATGTAATCCCAAAAACCAGGGCGACCAGCACAATCGCGATCGTCCACTGACCTACAGCGATCAGCATGTGCATCGGACCAGAAAAGTTGGCGGTTCCAGTGAGCTGCATAACGGAGTCGCCCACGAAAAACACCCCGATGGCACACAGCACAAGAACCGTAGTGATGATGGTCAGCACGAATGCGATGACCTGCACCTTCCACCAGGGCCGGCTCTCCTGGACTTCCTGCACCCCGTTGAGCGTGTCGCATGCCGCCGACATTCCCACAGTCGCCGACCACAGGGAGAGAACCACTCCAAATGCCAGCCCGCCCATGTTGTGTCCGGTCCTGGCGAATGCTTCCTGCAGCACTCGATACGCCTGCGGGGGAACGGCCGTGGCCAGATGCCGCAGGACAATGCTGCGAACGCCGTCCCCGCCGGACGACAACATATCGGCCAGAGACGTTAGAAAGATGAAGCCTGGGAAAATGGCAAAGAAGAAGTAATACGCCAGCTGCGCCGATCGCCCGGTGATATCGTCCTTGTTGATCGCCGAGAACAGCTCCCTGAAGAAGTATTTGAGCGGCCGTCCGCCGGGATGCGGAACCAGGTGCAGTGTGTTTCGATGATGCACACGGGCGGCCATCAGCTCTCCTTTCGGGATCGCGGGGCCGGCAGAGCAGAACAGCTGCGAAGCGGGTGAGGGCCGGTGGCGGTGCGGTCTCCTGAGGAGCAGGGCGAGCCATTGTGTCTCGCCTGCTCCTGAGAGAGATGCTGGTTTTCAGGCATTTAGCTGGCTTTCTTGCTTTTATCCTCCACGCGCAGTTCCTCCCGGCGCAGCGTCTCGTCCCGAGACTCTACGTTGGTCACGCCTTTCTTGCCGACCCGCACCTCCTCGCGGACGACCGGTTCCTTGTCAACGGAGACGCGCTCTTCCGACAGGGGTACCCGCACCTCCGAGTCTTCGCCGATCCGTGCGCCGGGTGCAGCCTTTTCGCCGGCGACGGGGACTTTCTCGACCACCAGTTCTTCGCGAGTAACCGGCACGTCGACCCGTTGGTTCTCCGTGACCGTTTCCTTGCGCAGCCGCGCCTCACCTCGCTGGATTCGGTCGCGGTGGACCCGCAGCACTT
>DASSKX010000693.1:0-6123 GCA_035689925.1 Acidobacteriaceae bacterium | reverse complement strand
GAAGCGGATGTTGTGCTTGCCGCGAATCCAGGAGCTCCAGTCGCCGACGCCGAGGGTCTGCTGCAGCTCAAAGCTGGGCTGCATCTCGTTCATGCCGGTGAACTGGTTGAGGGCGACGTCAGGGAGTCCCCAGAGCTGCGGCGCGTCGGGCAGGCCGGTGAGTCCGAGTTGCGGGGCGATGTTGTTGACGTTCGAGAAGAAGTTGGTGGCCTGCGAGTGGGAGCGATTCCAGCTGACGTTGAGGTTGTTGACGAGGCGGCCCTTGCCAATGGAGTAGCCGGCCTGGAGCGCGTACTGGTGGCTCTCGGTTTTGCCGCCGAGTTGCGCGAAGATGTTGGGCTCGTCGGCGGAGGAGGAGTGGTAATTGAAATTGGCGTTGACGCTCTGCGTGATGCCGGGAGTTCCCTGCCCCAGGAACTGGCGCGCCATGCGCATGAGGCCTCCACCCTGCGCGTTGCCGCCGAAGGTGTGCATGAAGCGGAAGCCGATCTGCGTTTGGTTCTGCTGCGTGGTGGTGAGGCGCTGGAAGTTCTGGATGGTGCCGGGCAGGTTGGGCAGCGGGATGTAGTTGAGGAGCGCGGTGGCCTGGGACTGGATCTCGCTCGCCGGGATGCACTGCGAGCTGGGGTTGTTCGCGTTGGGGCCGCTGGTGCAGGGGCCGTAGGGCTGGCCGGTGTGCGGATCGTAGAGGGTGATCGGGTCGCCGGCGGGCGTGGCGAGTCCGGTGAAGTCGCCGGAGCGCTCGGCGACGGTGGGCACGGTGGCGTACTGGTCGAAGGGCGTCGAGGTGCGTGTGCCGGAGAGGGTGAAGAAGATGACGTCGCTTTGGTCGTTGGTGAGCAGCTTTGGAATGTAGAGCGGCGTGAAGATGGTCGCGCCGAAGCGGTTGGAGGCGTAGGCGGGCTGCGTGATGGGCTGGCCGCGGAGAGCGAAGTCCTCGGCGTTGAGGGCGCTGTTGCCGCCGTTCCAGAAGAGCGCGCCGTGCGGCTGATTCCACTTGAAGTTGCGGAAGTTGCCGAGGCCAATGCCGCCGCCACCACCGCCGCGGCCACCACGGCCTCCGCGACCGCCGCCTCCGCCGGGGCCGTCGACCATGATCGCCATGCCGCCGGGACCAGGCCTGCCGCCGGGGCTGTCGCTGAGGGATGAATTCAGCTCGGCGCTGTCGCGCATGCGGCCGAAGTCGACGCTGGCGAAGGGATTCGTGGTGCCGGTTTGGCCGGTGACGGCGACGGATTCACCGGAGGCGAAGTCGGCGTTGCCGGCCATGGAGGGCAGCGCGGCTCCGGCCTGGGCGTTGGCGCCGCCGGCCTGGATGAGGTCGGCGGATTCGCCGGTGAGACTGAGGCTCTGGGCTCCGGCGCCGGCGTATTGACGCGCGGCTCCGGCGAGCATGCTGGTGAGCTCCTGCTGCTGCTTTTCCTGCTGCTCGACGCGCGAGGCGAGTTCGAGGCTGAAGTCGACGGTCTGGTCGTGGGAGGCGGCGTTGAGGAGCGCGTCCTTCGTGAGCGGGGCAAAGGCGGCGAGTTCGGTGCGGAGAACGTAGCGGCCGTTTTGGGGGATTTTCAGCGTGTAGCTGCCGGTGATGTCGGTGGTGGTGCTGTAGCGCTTGCCGGTGAGGCTGTTGGCCGCGGTGACGCTGACGCCGGGAAGCGGAACGGTTCCGGCTTTGATGACACCGTGGATGGTGCCGCCGGTTTGGGTTGCGGTTGCAGGGGCGGGCGGCGCGGGCGTGGTTTGGGCGGGGGCGGTCGCAGCGGCCAGGAGCAGCAGGAGCAGGGTGGCGGGCGGGCGCATGCTAATTCTGCGGGCTGGCCGGCGCGGTGCCGGTGGCGGTTCCCTGGGGCGTGGGCTGCGGTTGCGTCCGGCCTTCGCCGCTGCGCTCGGCGCGACGGCGGAAGATGCGGATCGCGCCGGGGGGCAGGACGACGAGGTTCGCGGCGAGAAAATTTTCGCCCTGGAGCGCGCCGGTGGCGCGGATGTTGTCGCCGACCTTGATGTCGGGGAAGGTGATGTCTTCGGCGTTGGGGCCGCGTCCGCCTCTGCGGAAGGCGGTGTTCTCGTCGACGGTGATGGTTTGGGTGACTTTGTCGGGGCGCTCGATGGTGAGGGTGAGGTCGTGGATGGCGGTGATCCTGCCGACGGTCCAGGTCTTGCCGAAGTCGGCGCGCATCTGGCGCATGCGGGCGGCCTGCTCGGGGGTCATGAGGGCGACGAAGACGGCGCCGATGGTTTTGGCCTGATCGTCGAGATTGCCGGCGGCCATGACGGTGTCGCCCACCTTGATGTCGGAGAGGCGGGCCTCTTCGCGGTCCTTGCGGAAGTGGGTGTTGGGGCTGGTTGCGATCTTGTAGGTCTCGCCCTGTTCATTTTTGATCGTGATTTCACTGCCGGCGATGGCGGTGACGGTGCCGGCGGTGCCGCCTCCGTTGGGGCCGAGGACGCTCATGGGGCCGCGGCCGTCTGCCTGCTCCTGCTCCTGCGGGGGCGGTTGCTGGGCGCGCAGGTGGGGCGCGACGGCGAGGGCGGTCAGCAGGAAAGCCAGGGAGAAATGCGGGTGGAGGAGCCTCATCATCGTGATCCTTTGGAGCTGGGCCTTCCCTGGGTCGTGATGCCGTATAGACGAGCCGTCTGCCGGAAAGACGCGGCAGGGGGCTTTCTGCGTCCTACGTTACGCCGGGGGCTGCGGTTCCAGCCACCTGACGCGAAGGAGGGGTATGCTGGCGAGCTTTTCTGTGGTGCCGATGGGCGTGACCGGTGGCGTGAAGGCGCTGGTGGCGGAGGCGGTGAAGATTGTGGACGCTTCGGGGCTGCTGTATGAGCTGGGCGCGATGCAGACGACCGTCGAGGGCGAACGGGAGCAGGTGATGGAGGTCATCCTGCGCTGCCATGAGCGATTGCTGGAGCTGGCGCCGCGGGTGCTGACGCACATCACGCTGGACGACCGGCGCGGCGCGACGGGGCGGCTGGAGGGCAAGGTGCGGGACGTGGAGGAGATTCTGGGAAAAACGGCGCGGCGGCAAGGTGCTCAAAAGGAAATTTGAAGCCACGACAATTTCTGGCGCATCGGATGTGAATCCCGACACCGGGAGTGCTACGCTGGCGGGCAACCCCGGCCGCTGTTTCGCGTTCTTGTGAGGGATGGCCGAAAAGGATGGAATGCCATGGGCGTGATGACGCCGGCGCGGGTGAATGCGCGCAGTGGCCAGGGATCGCTGGCTGAGGAATACGAGCGCGTGCGGCGGCAGAGCCTCGCGCTGTGCGCGCCGCTGAGCGCCGAAGACATGATGGTGCAATCGTGCGCGGACGCGAGTCCGGCGAAGTGGCACCTGGCGCATACGACGTGGTTCTTCGAGACGTTCTTACTGCGTGAATTTGCGGCGGGGTATCAGCCGTTTCATCCGGATTTCATCTGGCTGTTTAACAGTTACTACAACGCGGTGTCGGCGCAGCCGGAGAAGAAGCTGCGGGCGGTGTTTTCGCGGCCTGGGGTGGAGGAGATTCTCGCTTACCGCAGGCATGTGGATGCGGCGATGCAGGAACTGGCGGCGGGCGATGTAGCCGAGGATGTGCGAGCACGCATCGTGCTGGGGTTGAACCACGAGCAGCAGCACCAGGAGTTACTGGTGACGGACATCAAGCATGGGTTCTGGTCGAATCCGCTGCATCCGGCGTATGCGCAGGGGGCGATGGCGCCTGCGACAAATGCGCCGCCGCTGCGGTGGATGGAGTTTCCGGGCGGCTTAGTGGAGATCGGGCATGCAGGCGAGGGCTTCTGCTTCGACAACGAGACGCCGCGGCACAAGGTGTATCTGGAGCCGTTCCGGCTGGCGTCGCGGCCGGTGACGTGCGGCGAGTATCTGGAGTTCATGGAGGACGGCGGGTATCGGCGTCCGGAGCTGTGGCTGTCGGAGGGATGGAAGGCGGTGGAGAGCGAGCGCTGGAGTGCGCCGCTCTACTGGATGCTTGGGGAGGACGGCGGATGTCAGGTGTTCACTCTGCGGGGAGTGGTTCCGCTGGAGGATCTGCTGGGCACGCCGGTGTGTCACATCAGCCTGCTCGAGGCGGAGGCGTATGCGCGCTGGGCGGGCAAGCGGCTGCCGACGGAGGCGGAGGGGGAGGCAGCGGCGGCGACGGCTGCGGTGCGCGGGAATTTGCTGGAAGACGAAGTTTTCCACCCACGTGCGGCGGAATCTGCATCACAGCTTGAGCAGCTTTTTGGGGATGTTTGGGAGTGGACGGCAAGCGCCTACCTGCCGTATCCCGGATTCGACCCGCTTCCCGGGGCTCTTGGCGAGTACAACGGCAAGTTCATGTGCAACCAGATGGTGCTGCGCGGCGGGTCGGTAGCCACTCCGGCGTCGCACATTCGCGCGAGCTATCGCAACTTTTTCCCGCCTGCGACCCGCTGGCAGTTTTCCGGCGTGCGGCTGGCCGACCACTGATTTGACCGGAGCCTCGACTCTTCATGCACGCAGTCTCATCCCTTCCCTCTCTTCCTGAAGCTGTCTCTACGCCGCTGGGCGCGGAGGTTTACCGCGGGCTGACCACGCGGCCGAAGAAGCTGTCGCCGTGGATCTTTTATGACGAGCGCGGCTCAGAGCTGTTCGAGCGGATCACCGAGTTGCCGGAGTATTACCTGACGCGCACGGAGCGCGGCATCTTCGAGGCGGACGGCGAAGCGATCCTGGCCGCGGCCGATGCGCAGGAGCTGGCGATCATTGAGCTGGGCGCCGGGACAGCGGCGAAGACCGAAGTGCTGCTGGGCGCGGCGGTCCGGACGCAGCGGCGGGTGACCTATTATCCGGTCGACATTGCGGCGAGCGCGCTGGATGAGGCGGCGCGGCGGATCGGGGCGAATCTGCCTGAGGTGCGGGTGGAGCCGCGGGTGAGCGACTTTCTGCGCGACCTGGGCAAGCTGCCTGCGCCGGGATGCCGACGGATGGTGCTGTACATCGGATCGAGCATCGGGAATTTCGAACCGGACAAGGCGATCGCGCTGCTGCGGCGGGTGCGGCAACAACTGGCGGCGGGCGATCTGCTGCTGCTGGGCGCCGATCATGTGAAGGACCGCGGCACGCTGCTGCGGGCGTACAACGACTCGGCGGGGGTGACGGCGGAGTTCAATCGCAATGCGCTGTGCCGGCTGAATCGCGAGCTGGGCGCGAAGTTCCGGCCGCGGCTGTTTCGGCATCGCGCGGTGTGGAACGAGCGGGAGTGCCGGGTGGAGATGCATCTGGAAAGCCTGATCTCGCAGGAGGTGCAGATCCCCTCGCTGGGACTGAATATTCCGTTCCGGCGCGGCGAGAGCATTCACACCGAGAACTGTTACAAATTCACGCGCGAGCGGGTGGCGGAGCTGCTGGAGCGGAGCGGATTCAGCGTGGAGCAGAGCTGGACGGATGCGAAGCGGTGGTTTGGGGTGTATTTGGCCAGGGTGTAGGGGATAGGGTGTAGGGCTGGTAGCGTCCCGGTGCGCGTATCTGCGGTGATTCCTCGCTCGCGCATTTGCGGGTCGATCGCGCTACCTTGGCAGGGATGGATGCGGAGAGCCTGCGCGGATTCCTGCTGAGCCTGCCGGATGTCGCCGAGACGATGCAGTGGGGCGACAATCTCGTCTACTGGGTCGGCGACAAATCCATTGGTGGAAAGATGTTTGTGCTGGTGAGCCTGTCACCGGATCACGGGGCGGTGCTGTCGTTTGCCGCCGGGCCGGAGCGGTTTGCGGAGCTGGTGGAGCGGGAGGGAGTCTTCCCTGCTCCGTACCTGGCGCGGGCGCACTGGGTGGCGCTGGAGCGGTGGGATGCGCTGACCGCGGTGGAGCTGAGGGAAGAACTCCGGCGGGCGCACGGCGTGGTGTACGCGAAGCTGCCGAGGCGCACGAAGGAGGCTTTGGCGATGGCTCCCGCGGACAAGAAGCGGCTGATTGCCGGACGGAAGAAGCTGCTGGCGTCGAAGTGCAAGGGACGCTGCTAGCGGCGGGAACTTACTGCTGCTCGGGCCAGCCGCGGCGCTCGGCGCGGGCGCGGGCGAAGCGTCCCTTCCAGGATTGCCAGACGAAGAGATCGTAGAGCAGGCCGACGATGGCGAGGAAGATGGCGGGCAGCGCCATCCACCAGAAGT
>DASSKX010000692.1:0-3045 GCA_035689925.1 Acidobacteriaceae bacterium | reverse complement strand
CGTCGCTCATCATGCGCCTGACCCGGAGACGGAAGCGATGCTGGCCGATTCGGTAGGACTCGCCACGCTGGTGGTGCTCGACCGGCTGAAGCCTGCCGAGCGTCTCGCCTTCGTGCTGCACGATTTGTTTGACATTCCCTTTGACGAGATCGCTCGGATCGCGGGCCGCACTTCTGAATCCGTGCGTCAGCTCGCCAGCCGTGCGCGCCGCAGGGTTCGCGGCGTCACCCGGGTGTCGAATCCCGCGATTGCCGAGCAGCGTTTGGTGGTGGATGCATTCCTCACCGCGCTGCGCGCAGGCGACACAGACAAGCTGGTCACGCTGATGACGCCGGACTTTGCTGTGGCCGCCGATCGCGCTGCTGCTGGCGCGGTGCCCTCCGGTGTTCATGGAGCGGAGGCTTGGGCGAAGCTCGCCGTGCAGACAGCCAAAGGCGCGCGCTACGCCCGGCCTGTGCTCATCGACGGCGTGGTCGGTGTTGTGATTGCTCCACGCGGGCGCCTCTTCCGCGTGCTGCGTTTCGCGTTTGCCGAAGGGCGGATTGCACATATAGACGTGATCGCTGACCCGGCAACGTTGGAGAAGCTGGATCTGGCGGCATTCGGCGAATAGCGCGGTCGATGGGCAGCGCGTAAAGCCTGCGTTCTCTGCGCTCGCTGTGGTGAATTGGGGCACTCGGCCGGCCCTCAGAACGTTGGTGACCGCCATCACCGACAATCGTGCGCTCCAGAAGCAATCTGAGTGGTACCCGCGCGCGGCCGGCGGCACGATCTGAAACCTGCAGTTCGGGTCGCGGCCCACGCGCGGAGGTTGTTTCCTTCGCCCGCGTCCCTGCGTACTCTGCTCCGCACGGGTGATCTCGGTTCACACGAGCCAGCGAGGGGAGTACAACATGCCGCTGTATGCAGAACGCCCGCCTCTGCCCTCTGACGACAAGCGATGGAGAATCGTAAACGGCACGATGCGCAAGCACGGCTACTCGCGCAACGCGCTGATTGAGACGCTGCACACGGTGCAGTCGTCCTTCGGCTTCCTCGACGAGCCGTCGATCCGTTTCGTCGCCCAGTCGCTGCGCGTGCCGCTCAGCCAGGCATACGGAGTGGTGACCTTCTATCACTATTTCAGCCTCAAGCCGCCCGGCAAGCACACCTGCACCATCTGCACCGGGACGGCCTGCTACATCAGGGGGGCGGAGAAGCTGGTGGCTCAGGCGCAGAAAGAGCTGCAGATTCGCCCGGGGCAGACCACAGGCGACGGAGAGATTTCCCTGTCCACGGTTCGCTGCGTAGGCGACTGCGGGCGCGCTCCTGTGGTTTTGTTTGACGGAGAGCTGACGGCACAAATGGAGCCGGCAAAGCTGACGGCGCAACTCGACCGGTGGAGGACCCAATGAACACAGAGGAACTCCAGCAGATAGCGTCATCCGTCGTCGAAGAGAACAGCAAGCATGAGTTCGCGGTCAACGTGTGCATGGGCACCAGCTGCCTTTCGCAGCACAGCGAGCGCATCCGGGACGCGATCGAGAAGGAAGCGCAGGCCTGCGGCAAGAGCTGCAAAGTGCGCCGAACCGGATGCATGGGCCCGTGCGCGGCCGGACCCATGGTCACGGTCGAGCCAGCGGAAACGCGCTACGGACACGTGCACGAGAGCGATGCGAAAGACATAGTCGCCTCACTTGGCGGAGAACGGGTCGCGCGGCTCGATCCGGATCTCGGGAGCTACTTCGAGGGCCAGAATTTCGTCGTTCTCGAGAATGTCGGGCATATCGATCCGGAGAGGATCGAAGACTATGCAGGGCGTGGCGGTTATGAGGCACTCATCAAGGTGCTGACGGAAATGTCGCCCGCCTCGGTCATCGAGCAAATCTCGAAGAGTGGACTGCGCGGCCGCGGAGGTGCGGGCTATCCGACTGGCCTCAAGTGGGACACGGTGGCCAAGGCGAAGGGCGCGCAGAAGTACGTCATCTGCAACGGCGACGAGGGCGATCCCGGAGCGTTCATGGACCGCAGCGTGCTCGAGAGCGACCCGCAGCGCGTGATTGAAGGCATCGCGATTGCGGCGTACGCGATCGGCGCGACGAAGGGGTATATCTACGTGCGCGCGGAGTACCCGCTGGCGGTCCAGAGGCTGAACACCGCGTTACAACAGGCGCGGAGGCGCGGGTTCCTGGGCAATGGAATCTGCGAGACCACGTTCAGCTTCGATATCGACGTTCGCCTCGGCGCGGGGGCCTTCGTCTGCGGGGAAGAGACGGCGCTGATCGCCTCCGTGGAAGGCAAGCGAGGGATCCCGCGACCGCGGCCTCCGTACCCGGCCATCGCCGGACTGTGGGGCGCACCCACGCTGATCAACAACGTCGAGACTTTCGCCAATATCGCGCCGATCATTCGGCATGGCGGCGAGTGGTTCTCCTCGATGGGGACGGCGCGCAGCAAGGGCACCAAGGTCTTCGCGCTGACCGGAAAGATCCGGCGTACAGGGCTCGTGGAAGTGCCAATGGGCATGACGCTGCGGCAGATCATCTTCGGGATCGGCGGCGGGGTTCCTGAAGGCAGGAAGTTCAAGGCAGTGCAAACTGGCGGACCCTCCGGCGGCTGCTTGCCGGAGGAGCATCTGGACTTGTCCATCAGCTACGACGCTCTCATCAGCGCCGGTTCGATGATGGGTTCGGGCGGCATGATCGTCATGGACGATACCTCGTGCATGGTGTCGGTCGCCCGCTTCTTTATGGAGTTCTGCATGACGGAGTCCTGCGGCAAATGCGTTCCCTGCCGCGCGGGCACAGTCCAGATGTACGAACTGCTCACGAAGATCTGCAAGGGCGAGGCGACACACCGCGATCTCGACCGGCTGATTGAACTGTGCGAGGTGGTGGGCGCAACCAGTCTCTGCGGACTGGGGCAGACAGCGCCGAACCCCGTGCTCAGCACGCTGCGCTATTTCAAACACGAGTACCTGGCGCACATTGACGAGAAGCGCTGCCCGGCCGGGGTCTGCGCGTGCGCCGCCGTGGAGCCTGCCGGGGAGCCGGCTCGCAAAGGCAG
>DASSKX010000691.1:0-3286 GCA_035689925.1 Acidobacteriaceae bacterium | reverse complement strand
CAACATACGCGCCCGGATCGCACTGGTTCACCTGGCTCGTACAGGATCAGCGCTTCGTCGACGGACGCCCCGACGTGGCCACCTTCTCAACGAACCCACTCGACCACGACGTCACCGTCACCGGCAACGTGGTAGCTGACCTTATCGCCTCCACGTCCGGCACAGATAGCGACTGGGTCGTGAAGCTCATTGACGTCTTCCCGCCAGACGGCTCCCCCGCCGCCGACTGCGGCTCGACCTGCACCCACATCGATCCAGCCGCGCAAAACTGGTCGAAGGTGCAGCCTGGCGGCTACGAGTTGATGATCGCGGACGAGGTCTTTCGTGGCCGATACCGGAGCAGCTTCGAGCACCCTTCCGCCATCCCTGCCAACACGCCCGAGGAGTACAAGTTCTCGCTCCATGCAGCCGACCATGTCTTCCTCAAAGGCCATCGCATTATGGTGCAGGTGCAGAGCAGCTGGTTTCCGCTCTACGACCGCAACCCGCAGAGCTTCGTCCCGAACATCATGACGGCGGAGCCGGCCGACTACAAACCCGCCGAGCAGCGTATCTACGCCGGCTCGCACATCGAATTGCCGGAGCCGGAGCAGTAAAGCGGAATCCACATTGACAGGGCTCTTGCCGCGGACTAGATTGACAGCCTCCCCATCCCAATCTCAACAGGGAGGTTTCTATGGTTTCCCTGGCCCCTGTTCCACAAATCGACGAGTCCAAATTGAATGCCTTCATGGGCAAAGCTGTCTCTGACATGGGCGCCGCCATGCATGCGGCTCTGGTTGTCATCGGCGATAAGCTGGGGCTCTACCGAGCCATGGCGGACTCGGAATGGACCACCCCCGCCCAGCTGGCCGCAAAGACGAATACCTCCGAGCGCTATGTCCGCGAGTGGCTCAACGCCAATGCCGCCAGCGAGTATGTCATGTACGACCCGGCCGCCGGCGCCTACCGCCTTCCTCCCGAGCAGGCCTTTGCGCTCACGGTGCAGGATCTGCCTGGCGCCTTCCACATCATCTCCTCGTGCTTTAAAGACGAGCCCAAGATCACCCAGGCCTTCCGCACGGGAGAAGGCGTCGGCTGGCATGAACACGACGCGAACCTCTTCTTCGGCACAGAGCGCTTCTTCCGCCCCAACTACGAGAATCACCTGATCGCCTCGTGGCTGCCTTCGCTGGAAGGCGTCGTCGAAAAGCTGAAACGCGGCGCTCTGGTGGCTGACGTTGGCTGCGGGCATGGCGCCTCCACGATGCTGATGGCCAAAGCCTTCCCGAAGTCCATGTTCTTCGGCTTCGACTATCACAGCGGATCGATCGAACATGCGCGCCACATCGCCGGCCGCGACGGGCTCCTCGACCAGATCAAATTCGAAGTCGCCAGTTCCAAGAGTTATCCCGTCAACGGCGGCTACGACCTCGTCACCTTCTTCGACTGCCTGCACGACATGGGCGACCCCGTCGGAGCCGCCGCTCACGTCTACTCTTCGCTGAAGCCCGATGGCACATGGATGATCGTCGAGCCGTTTGCGCACGATAAGCCGGAGGCGAATCACAACCCGGTCGGCCGCATCTACTACTCCGCTTCCACGATGATCTGCACCCCGGCATCGCTGGCGCAGGAGGTGGGCGCCGCTCTCGGCGCACAGGCCGGGGAAGACCGCATCCGCAACGTCGTCACGAAAGCTGGCTTCACCCGGTTCCGTCGTGCGGCGGAGACGCCCTTCAACCTCATCTTTGAAGCTCGCCCGTAACCGCTTTTGATCAAGAAGAACGAGGCCGGGACTCCCATCCCGGCCCTTTGTTTGCCTCGCCACAAATTCCCACAAAAAACCTGCTGGTCAGCCGCTCCGCGGCGCGTTACAGTTCTTGCCATCCCCGCGGTACGGCCAACAACCCAGTTCCGAAGTCCGTGCTCCGGTCCCCATGGAGACTCTTGATGAAACCCACGTATCTTGCTGCCACTCTCGTTTGCACTGCCCTCCTGGCCACAGCGCCCGCATGGGCAGACGCCAGCTACCAGGAAACCACACAGATGACCGGCGGGTCCCTGCTCAAAATGACGCGTTCGATGGGCATGTTCAGCCATTCGATGAAGAAGCTCGGTGAGCCCATGACCACAACGGTCTACGTTTCCGGAGATCGCATGGCGCGCGTCAGTGACGACGAAATTGAAATCATCGACCTCGGCAAGAAGGAGATGATCAACATCGACCGGCAGAAGAAGACCTACCGGATCGAGACCTTCGAGCAGTTAGAGCAAGCTGCCCAGGCCGCGGCGGCAAAAATGCAGTCCGCCCCGCAACAGCAGCCGCAGCAGGCGCCCGCGCAGAATCCGAACGACGTGAAACTCACCTACAGCTTCGACGTGAAGGAGACCGGCGCGAAGCAGCAGATGGAGGGCAGCATGGCGCGCGAAGTGCTCATCGTCAGCAAGCTGAACGCGACCAGCACCACGCAACCCGGCGAAGCCACCATGGAGATGACCAACAACGTCTGGCTGCTTGACCAGGAACCGGCGGGCTACAAAGAGGTTCGTGATTTTCACCAGCGCATGGGCGAGATGATGGCGCACGAGATCCTGAAGAACGGCAATCCGTTCGCGTCCACTCCGATGATCGCCTCCAAGCCCGGCGCAAATGACAGCTTCAAGGGCATGGCCGAGCAGCTGAAAAAGCTGAACGGATTTTCGGTGATGGAGATTACGCGCGTCGGAGCCACCGGCAATGGCGAGCCTCTCCCGCCGCCGCAGCCGGGCAGTGCGGCCGTATCGGCTGAGCAGGGCATCGATGTTGGAGGCGTGGCGAAGCAGGCGGCCGTTGCCGGCGCCACAGCGGAAGCGGGTCACCAGCTCAGCAAAGCCGTCCCCTTCGGCGGCGCCATTGGCCACTTCGGCGGCTTCGGACACAAGAAGCAGGTCGCCGACACCAACGACGATCAGGCTCAGGCGGCAGCAGCCCAGCAGCAGGCCGATCCCGTGCTGATGGAAATGGTGACGAAAAAGGCGAACTTCTCGACCTCCGCCGTGCCATCGAGCGTCTTCGAAATCCCCGCAGGCTACAAAAACATTTCAGCCGCGCAGTAAGAACGCCACACAACTCAGGGTCGTGAGCCTTCCATCCGCTCACGACCCCGCCGTTCGAACACGTCTTTCGCTTTTGCTACCGGCCACCGGCGACAGGCTACCGACTACTGACTGCTGTTCATCCTTCATCCTGCTCGCGCAGTTTCGCGATCACGCTGAAGTCCTCAAGAGTCGTGACGTCGCCCTTGATCTCACCGTGCGTCGCCAT
>DASSKX010000690.1:0-3830 GCA_035689925.1 Acidobacteriaceae bacterium | reverse complement strand
CATGCTGCCGCGTCAGCCTGTGATCCTCGGCGGCATCATCGCTCCACTGCTGTGGACGGGTCTGATTCACGCCAGCATGGGGCTGATCAATCCAGCTCTCGACGCGCATATCTCCTGGCCGTGGTTCCTCGTTTCGCAACTCACCTACGGCGTGGTTGCCGGACTGGTGGTGGCGCGCGAAGGGAAGATTCGCACCGGCCGTGGCCTGCCGTTTATCGCACGCATCGGCATTGAGGCGCCTGGTCTGATGGAGTCCAATCCGCACGCCGGGCCGCCGGCGATGGGGCGGCACGAGTTCGATCCCCCGCGTAAGCCCGGGCCGCGGGACGAGGGAAAGCACTGATGCGCACGCGTTCGCTGGTCCTCGGTGCAGTCCCTCTGGCGCTGGCTCTTGCCGGATGCGGCGGCGTTTCGGGCACGGTCGCCGAAGGTCCGCCTCCCCGGCCGGAGCAGGTGGTGGATTTCAAAACGCTCTATAACCAGAACTGCCAGGCGTGTCATGGCGAGAACGGCCAGAACGGGCCATCGATGGACCTCGGCAATCCGGAGTTTCAGGCGCTGGTCGACGACAACACGCTGCGCGACATCATTTCGCACGGGCTGATCGGGACCCAGATGCCTGCGTGGGCCGAGCAGGCCGGTGGCATGCTTACCGACCAGCAGATCAACGCGATTATTGCCGGCATGCGTAAGGAGTGGGCGAAGCCGAACGCTTTCAGTGGCGCGACGCCGCCGCCTCTGAAGCAGCCGGAGGGCGGCAGCGCGCCGCATGGACAGCAGATCTATCAGCAGCGTTGCGCCGGGTGCCATCAGGGGAACCAGCGCCAGCAACCGAACAGTCCTGTGTATCTCTCGCTGGTCAGCGACGACGTGCTGCGCACGATCATCATTGCCGGACGGCCGGATATTCATCAGCCGGATTTTCAGCATGACAATGCCAACGGTGCAGCGGGACAGCCGCTCTCGGCACAGGATGTAACCGACATTGTTGCGTATTTGCACAGCCTGCGAAACCCGGACACGGTTTCCGCCGCGCCCACACCGCGCCCGCCGCGCAGATAGGTTCAGGAGAAAAGACCGTGGTTGAAATGAGCGACAGCCCCGAGAAGCCCAGCACCGGCCCGGATATCGGCACGGCCAGCGAGCACGCCAGCGACCAGGAAGGTCCTGCCGTCGTCTCGCGGCGCTGGCTGCTGATGAAGGCCGGCGTCGCGCTGAACGGACTGGTGGGGATCGCGCTGGCGGTGCCGATCGTGCGGTATCTGCTGGGCCCGGTCCGTGCCGATTCCGATTACAAATCGTGGGTGAATTTGGGACCGGCGGATAGGTTTCCGGTCGGCGAAACGCGGCTCGCGACGTATCGCACACCGTGGGGGCACACCTGGGACGGCGAGACGGACAACGTCGCCTGCTACGTGCGGCGCACCGGATCGAGCGAGTTCACCGTGTTCGCGATCAATTGCGCCCACCTGGGATGCCCGGTGCGCTGGTTTCCGCAGTCGCAGCTGTTTATGTGTCCGTGCCACGGCGGCGTCTATTACGCCGACGGATCGCGCGCCTCGGGGCCGCCGGAGCGGGGGCTCTTCACCTACGACTACAAAATTGTTTCGGGACAGTTACAAATTAACGCCGGCCAGATGCCGAGCCTTTCGAATTCCGCCAAACTGGTGAAGATCTCCACGCCGGACGACCCGAGTGAGGACTGCCCATGCCGTGGATGAAGAAGACCTACGACTGGTTTGAGCGGCGCCTCCAGATCGAAGGACCGGTAAAGGACGCGGTCCTGCACAAGGTGCCGCGGAACACGGCCAGCTGGTGGTATGTTTTCGGCAGCGCGGCGTTCACGCTGCTGATGCTGCAGGTGGTCACGGGAATCCTGCTGGCGCTGGTGTACGTGCCGTCTGCGGCGCAGGCCTGGAACAGCCTGAATATTCTGAATCATCAGGTGCCGCTGGGATGGTTTCTGCGCGCGCTGCACGGCTGGGGATCGGACTTCATGGTGGCCATTGTGTTCATTCACATGGCCCAGGTGTTTCTCTTCGGCGCGTATAAATTCCCGCGCGAGCTGACGTGGATTGTGGGTGTGTTTCTGCTGCTGGCGACGCTGGGGATGGCATTTACCGGCCAGGTGCTGCGCTTCGATCAGGACGCGTACTGGGGGCTGGGCATTGGCGTCTTCATCCTGAGCCGTGTGCCGTGGATGGGCGGCGGCCTCGTGCATCTGCTTCTGGGCGGGCCGGTGATCGCCGGGACGACGCTGTCTCGCTTCTTCGCGCTGCACGTCTTCGTGATCCCGGGCGCACTGATCCTGCTGGCTCTGGTGCACGTGTGGATGGTTCTGAAACTCGGCATCAACGAGTGGCCGATGCCGGGACGTCTGGTGCGGCGCGACACATACGTTGCGGAGTACAACAAGCTTTCGCACGAGGACGGCATTCCGTTTGTGCCGGGCGCGTTCTGGAAGGACCTTGTCTTTTCCGCTGCTGTGGTGGCCTGCGTTGCGGTCTGCGCGATTGTCTTTGGGCCGTACGGGCCGAGCGGGCAGCCCGATCCGACGATCATCCAGACGGTTCCCAAGCCGGACTTTCCGTTCCTGTGGATTTACGCGGTGCTGTCGTACCTGCCGCCGTCGCTGGAGACGCCCTTCATTCTGGTTGCGCCGATCGTGATGATCGCCGGCCTGCTGGCCGTGCCGTTCGTCGCAGGAGAAGGCGAGAAGAGCTGGCACCGGCGGCCGGTGGCGGTGCTTGCGCTGACTTCGGTCGCGGTCGCCTGGGGAGTCTTCACGCACCTGGCCACCTATACGCCGTGGAGTCCGCACATGACAGCGTGGAGCGGCGATACGATTCCCGCGCGCTATCTTGAGACGGCTACGCCGCTGGTGCGGCAGGGGGCGATCATCTTTCAGGCGAAGCAGTGCCGCAACTGCCACTCCATTGGCGGGCACGGCGGCGACCGCGGGCCTGCTCTGGATGACATTGCCACCCGCATGACGCCGGATGAGCTGCGATTCAAGGTTGTCACCGGCGGCGGCAACATGCCCGCTTACGGCAAGAATCTGTCGCCGGCGGAGGTTGAAGCGCTCATCAGCTTCCTGCATACGCTGCATCCGCCGGGCGAGCACCCGGCGATCGATGCCGCGCAGCAGGACATTGAGGCGCATCCGGCACCGCCGCCGTCGTACACGGGGAAGAATCCGGTTGCGCGATGAATCCGGATGTTCTCATCACGACGTGGGATATTCCCTGGGCTGTTACCGCCGCGTTGGCGCTGACGGCGGCGATCTATGTGCGAGGATGGACGCGGATTCGCCGCACCCGGCCCGCGCAGTTTCCGGAGTGGCGGCTCGGCGCGTTTCTTGGCGGCATCCTCGCTCTGTTCGTGGCAGTGGCGTCGCCGCTGGACACGTTCTCGGAATCGCTGCTCTTCATGCACATGGCGCAGCACTTTGTGCTGATGTCGGTGGCGCCGCCGCTTATTCTGCTGGGTGCGCCGCTGGTGCCGATGCTGCGGGGATTGCCGCGCGGGGTGATCCGGCTGCTGCGACCGCTCTTCGCGACGCGCATTCTGCATCATGCCGGACGATTCCTCACGCGACCGCGTGTTGCGTGGATCGCGATGAACGTCGCCTATATCGGGTGGCATATCCATAAGGCCTATGAATTCGCGCTGGCGTCAGAGAACTGGCACAACTTCGAGCATGCATGCTTTTTCTCGACCAGCCTGTTGTTCTGGTGGCCGGTCATCGCTCCGTGGCCGTACCGGCAGACGTGGTCGCGATGGCTGCTGCTGCCGTATCTGCTGCTCGCGGACCTCGTGAACACGGGGCT
>DASSKX010000689.1:0-2597 GCA_035689925.1 Acidobacteriaceae bacterium | reverse complement strand
GGCTCGCATCTCTGCAGCCGGGCGGCGTTATCGCCACTCATCCGGCAGGTCGGCCGCGAAGACGTCCAGTTCGAGGAGACCGTCCCACAGCTCGGGCGGGCACGAATCCGGCGCCTCTCGAAGCGCTACACACAAGGCCGGGGGTTCGAAGAAGTCCTCCAGCGCCTCGCATAAGCCTAGGAGCAAGCGGCACGGCTAAACCAGCCCTTCGTGCGGACAAGCGTCCCGGCCTCCCGTACACTCGTCTGAAGGAAAAGCAATGCCAAGTCTCTACGCAATCGTGCTGGGCGCGATTGTTCTCAGCCTGCTCGGGGTCTCGTTGACGCGCCTGCGCCGCGTTAAGACCAGGGCTGATTTTCTCGTCGCCGGACGCACGCTGCCAGCCTTCGTCCTGATATTTACGCTGCTTTCCTCGTGGATCGGCTCCGGCTCGCTGCTGGCCGGAGCCGAGAACGCCTACCGTCACGGTTTTGCTGCGTTGTGGCAGGCAGCCGGCGGCTGGTTCGGGTTGCTGCTCATCTACTTCATCGCTCCGCGCGCCCGCAAATTCGCCCAGTTCACCATTCCCGACCTGCTTGAGGCTCGGTACAACCAGACTGCGCGCGTTCTGGGAGTCGTCGCGATCCTTTTCGCCTATACCGGGATCACCAGCTATCAGCTCATCGGCGGTGGAGACATCCTGCATCTTGTCTTTCCGTCCATGATTACGCCGCAACTGGGCGCATACATCATGGCGGCTTTCACCATCGTGTTCACTGCCATCGCGGGCATGGCGTCTGTAGCCTACATGGACGTCGTTATCGGGCTCCTTGCCACCGTCACGATGTGCGTGGCCCTGCCCTTTCTCGTGCATGGCGCCGGTGGATGGTCGGGCGTTACGCAGATCCTGCCTGCGACGCATTTCCAGATCCTCGGTGACTTCTCGTTTGTGCAGGCGATGGAACTGATGGTCCCGACACTGCTGCTCATGCTCGGCAACCAGGCCATGTATCAGAAGTTCTTTTCCGCCAAATCGGAAAGAGATGCGCGGGTCGCCGTCGTCGGCTGGATCATCGGCACGGTGATCCTCGAAACCGTTATCGTCGCAATCGCCGTCGTCGCATCGGCGCTCTTCCGAACCGGCGAGGTCGCGCAGCACCCGCGTGAGATCATTGCCTACTCCGCGCTACACGGCCTGCCGGCCCTGCTGGGCGCGCTGCTGATGGGCGCAGTCTTCGCCAAGATCATGTCTACGGCGAATAATTTTCTGTTCTCGCCGGCCACGAATCTCATCAACGACGTATTCGTGCGCTATGTTGCGCCTGACGCCTCAAATAAGCGCATTCTGCTCGTTTCGCGTCTGACCGTAGTCATCCTCGGCGTCTGGTCTCTCGTTCAGGCCACGCAGATCACGAACGTCCTGCAGCAGACGCTCTATGCCTACACTGTGTACTCCGCAGCGCTCACGCCGGTCATTCTGGCCGCGTTCTACTCGAAACGCGCCAATGCGGCTGGAGCCGTGACAGCCATCGGCGCCGGGACCTTGGTTACCGTCCTCTGGAACAGCGCCTTCCCGGACGGCACCGTCTCCCACTGGATCATTCGCGCCGGACTCGCGCCGCACGTCGCCGCGCGCCTGGCGCTGCACGACGCCATCTTCCCCGCTCTGCTCGCGTCCGTGCTAGGGCTCGTCGTGGTGAGCGCGCTGACGTCGCCGCCGTCTCGAGAGCAAATCGACCTGTTTCATGCCACGCCGGCGCCGGAAGCCTCAGCGGACTGAGAATTGCTCGCGCACCAGTGCAAGAGCTTCGTCGCGCGTGTGAATGCGCCCTTCCAGCTGTGCATCTTCAGCGAACCGCAGCATGTCTTTGAACTGTGGACCTGGCTGGTAGCCTGCCGCAATCAGGTCGCGTCCGGTAACTAACAATGCCGGACGCACCACTTCCTCTGGCATCTCTTCCCGTTTCTGCTTTGCAAACTCGTAGAGGCTCAGGTCGCCATGGCTGGAGAGGCAATCCATCCGGTGCAGTGCCAGATGCTCGTCGAAATGCGGCAACCGGAAGAAGCGCTTCAGTGTAGAGCTTTTCATCTTCTCCACGTCACCGAAGCGCATATGGTTTTCGACCAGGCTGAGGATCTGGGTGCACTGCTCGTTGGAGAATCGCAAGCGCCGCAGAATGTCCTGCGCCATTTTCACGCCGACCTCGACGTGCCCGTTGAACCGGATCCGGTCCGGCGGTTGATGGGAGAAGGTCGCGGGCTTGCCGACGTCGTGTAGCAGCGCGCCCCATGCAAGCGTCGGCGAAGTCCCCGGTGGCAGCTTTTCCAGCAGGAGAAGCGTGTGCACCCAAACATCGCCCTCGGGATGAAACTCGGGTGGCTGCTCGACGCCGTGCATCCGGTACACCTCGGGCAGGACCTCCTTCAGCAGGCCGGTGCGGTCCAGCAACTCGAAGGCGCGGTGCGCGCGACCCTCGGTGAGCATGCGCGTCAGCTCATCGCGCACACGTTCTCGGCTCACCTGCGCTATGGCGGGAGCTTGGTCTCGAATCGCGCGCTCTGTCTCCGGCTCGATCACGTAATCCAGTCGCGCGGCAAAACGGACGGCACGCAGCATG
>DASSKX010000688.1:0-2190 GCA_035689925.1 Acidobacteriaceae bacterium | reverse complement strand
TGAATCTTCTCTGCTGCCGCGCCAATCGTGTACACCGCCGTCACGCGCTCGGTGAGCAGCGCCCGCATCTGGCGATAATCGGAGTTCTTGTCCTTGCCGCCGAGGATCAGATGAATCCCGCCCGGGAACGCCTCGATCGCCTTGATGGTTGCGTCGACGTTGGTCGCCTTCGAGTCGTTGTAGTAATCCACGCCGTTCAGCTTCGCGACGAACTCCAGCCGATGCTCGACGGCCTTGAAGTGCGCAACGGCATTCCGGATCGTCTCCGCCGGAATCCCCGCCAGCCGCGCTGCACAAACCGCCGCCAGCACGTTCTCGACGTTGTGCGCGCCCTTCAGCGGAATCTCTTCCACCTTCATGACCGGCTCGCCCGCACCCTGCTCAGACTCGCGAAACAGAATGACTCCGTCGTGGACAAAAGCTCCCTGGCGCACCACGCGCATCCGGCTAAACCAGAACACCCGCGACGTTGCCTTTCCCGCCGCAGCCCTGGCCGGATCGTCATCGGCATTCAGCACCAGCGCGTCTTCCGCCGTCTGCCGCGCGAAGATGCGCTCCTTCGCCGCCACGTAATTCTCAAACGAGCCGTGCCGGTCCAGATGATCCGGCGTGATGTTCAGAATCACCGCGATCTGCGGATGAAATTCGTAGGCCGTCTCCAGCTGAAAGCTCGACACCTCCAGCACCGACCATCCGTCTTCGCGCGAATCGTCGACCAGCGCGATTACCGGGACACCGATATTCCCGCCCACCTGCACCCGCAGCTTCGCCGCCTCGAAAATCTCGCCGCACAGGCTGGTTGTCGTCGTTTTGCCATTCGAGCCGGTGATGGCCAGAACCTTGCCTTTCAGATAATGCGCGGCCAGCTCCAGCTCGCCGATAATCGGCAGCCCGAATTTCTGCACCTGGAGCAGCTCCGGCGTATCCAGCGGAACGCCCGGGCTCACGACGATCAGATCCTGGCGCCGAAACGTCAGCAATCCATGGCCGCCCGCCTCGACGGCAATCCCCTCGTCGATCAGCGCCGGAATCTCCTTCGCCAGCGCCTCGGCGCTGCGCACGTCCGACACCGTCACCTGCGCGCCCTGCCGCCGCAAAAACAGGGCTGCCGCCAGTCCGGACTTGCCCAGACCCACGACCAATACCTTTTTTCCTTTGATCTCCATGCGTGAAATCAGGTCGTAGGGAGCAGGGTTTTGCTGTCAAGAAGCTGCTGTGCCGTTTCGTTCGCAGACCCCGCCACACCTACACGCTATACCCTATACCCGACCCCCTGGTCCTTTTATCGCAGCTTCAGGGTTGTGAGTGCAAAGAGTGCAAACACCAGCGCGGCGATCCAGAACCGCGCGATCACTTTCGACTCCGACCACCCCAGCAACTCGAAGTGATGGTGCAGCGGAGCCATCTTGAAGATTCGCTTGCCGCCCCGCAGCTTATAGCTGCCCACCTGCAGGATGACCGAAATCGCCTCGAGGTAAAAAACCCCTCCGATGAAGGGCAGCAGCAGCTCCTGCTTGATCACCACCGCCACGGTCGCCAGCGTCCCACCCAGCGCCAGCGAGCCCACGTCTCCCATGAAAATCTCCGCCGGGTGCGCGTTGTACCAGAGGAACCCGATACTCGCCCCCGTCAGCGCCCCGCAGAAGACCGTCACCTCACTCACCAGCGGCATGCGCTGCAGCTCCAGATAATCGGCAAAGGTAACGTGCCCGCTGACGTAGGTCAGGATCGTGAGCGCTCCAGCGGCGATGATCGTGCATCCGATCGCCAGCCCGTCCAGGCCATCTGTCAGGTTCACGGCGTTGCTCGTCAGCACGATGAGCAGCATGATGAACACGATGAAGGGCAGGAAGGCGAGCACGCCCAGGTGCGGAATGTGCGTCAGCCCCGGAATCGCCAGCCGCGGCCGCACGAACTTCACGAAGGGCACCATCAGCCGCGTCGAGTAGCTGCCGCGCAGGTCCATCAGCACCAGCACCACCGCAACCACGCCTGCGGCGAGAAACTGGTACATCAGCTTTTCGCGCGCCGTCAGCCCCAGATTCCTGCGGTGAACCACCTTGATGTAATCATCGGCGAACCCAATCACGCCAAACGCGGCCGCTGCGAACATGACCAGCCACACAAAGGGATTCGAGAGATCGGCCCAGAGGAACGTCGGCAGCAGAACCGCAATGCAGATCAGCACCC
>DASSKX010000687.1:0-4761 GCA_035689925.1 Acidobacteriaceae bacterium | reverse complement strand
ACCGAGCCGGGCTCGTAGCCGGCGGCGCGAACGACGGTTTCGTATTCGTCGAGGATGTTGCTGGGAAGGACGGCGACTAGGACGCGGGCTTCGGTCTTGGACTGGGTGAGGATCTGGTAGCTGAGCCCGGCGTGTTCCACGTCGAACGGGACCATTTTGCGCAGGCGGAAGCGGAGGACGGGAATTGCCTCGGACGCGCGGGCCGGGAGCGCGTCGAAGTCGAGCACGAAGACGCGGACGGCTGTGTCGGGAATGACGACGGTGACGTAGCGCGTGCTGGGGTTGACTGCGCCAAGGGCGTTGCGGATGGCGAGAGATACGGCTTCGGGCGAGGTCATATTAAGCTCGCTGATGCCGGGGACGAGGATTCCGGGGCGAAGCGCCTCGAAGGCGAAGACGGGGTCTTCGTGTCTGCCAGAGACGGACGCGGCGATGACTCCCTCTGAGGTCAGCTCGATGGCTGCGGGAGGCCGTTTGCCGTAAGATGCTGCCGGACTGCTGAGGATTGAACTCACTATCGCGACGCCTCGATGAATGTGACTTTATTGATTTCCTTCAGCGTGGTGAGTCCGCGACGAACGCGATCGAGGGCGGATTCACGCAGGAACGACATGCCTTCTTTCTGAGCGAGCTTGCGGATCTCAGAGGTCGGCTTCTTTTCAAGGATCAGCTCACGGATGGGGTCGGTCAAGTCCAAAAGCTCGTGAATTGCAGTACGTCCTCGATACCCGGTGCCGCCGCACTCGATGCAGCCGAGGCCTTCGCGGAAGGTGAACCCGCGCCACTCGGCCGGGTCCATGCCGCTGGCGATGAGGACTTCGTCGGGATAGCTGACGTTGCGCACGCAGTGTTCGCAGACGGTTCGGACAAGGCGCTGGGCGAGGATGCAGTTCAGCGCGGATACGAAGTTGTAGGCCTCGACGCCCATGTTGAGGAAGCGACCGAGGACGTCGACGACGTTGTTGGCGTGGACGGTGGTGAAGACGAGGTGGCCGGTGAGGGCGGAGTTGATGGCGATCTGGGCGGTTTCCTGGTCGCGGATTTCGCCGACGAGGATCTTGTCGGGGTCGTGGCGGAGGATGGAGCGCAGACCGCGGGCGAAGGTCAGGCCTTTTTTCTCGTTGACCGGGATCTGCGTGATGCCGCGGATCTGGTACTCGACCGGGTCTTCGATGGTGATGATCTTGTCTTCGTCGCTCTTGATTTCGTTAAGGGCGGCGTAGAGGGTGGTCGTCTTACCTGAGCCGGTGGGTCCAGTGACGAGCACCATGCCGTAAGGCTCGCGGATGTAGCGGCGGAAGCGGCGGAGGTCTTCTTCGGCGAAGCCCACCACGTCGAGCGTGAGGTGGCGGAACTTCTCGCTCATCGATTCTTTGTCGAGTACGCGGAGCACTGCGTTCTCACCGTGCACGGTGGGCATGATGGAAACGCGGAAGTCGATGAGGCGGCTCTTGTAGCGGACACGGAAGCGGCCGTCCTGCGGGACGCGGCGCTCGGCAATGTCGAGCTCGCTCATGATTTTGATACGGCTCAGGATGGTGGTGTGGTGCTCGCGGGCGATAGGCGCCATGGCTTCCTGCAGGACGCCGTCGATGCGGTACTTCACATGGAGCGAGTCGTCGTAGGTCTCGATGTGGATGTCGGAGGCGCGGCGCTCGAGGGCGGTGAAGATGGTGGTGTCGACCAGCCGGATGATGGGGCTGATGTCTTCATCGCTGGTGAGCTTCTCGATGGAGATGCTCTCGTCTTCGGCGGCATCTTCGGCACCGACGACGTCGAAGGTGAGGCCTTCGCTAGCTTCGTCGAGGACGCGCTGCGACTGCTCGGTCTTCTTGAGGAGATCGGTGATCTGCGAGAGCGTGGCGACGCGGGCGATAATGCGATGGCCGAGGAGGCCGGCGATTTCATCCAGCACCATGAGGCGCGAGGGATCGCTGACTGCGATCACCATTGCGTCGGCGAGCTGTTCGATGGGCACGAAGTTGTAGCGGAACATCAGTTCGACGGGAACTGTGCGCAGCAGTTCGTGCTGGATCTTGAAGTTTTTTAGATCGACAAATTCGGCACGGTAACGCGCGGCAAGGGCTTCAGCCTGCGCACGTTCATCGAGCCCGTTTACTGATTGCCCGATCGGCACCGAGATGGTGGTATCAGCCATATATAAGGATTAACCCTGTCCTCCGCCGGCAGCCGATCCGAGAGAGAAGATCGGCAGGTAAAGCGAGATCAATATAAAGACGACGACGACGCCCATAACGATCAGGATCGCCGGTTCAATCAATGAGAGCGCTGCAGTGAGCGCGGTGGCTACGTCTTCCTCGAAGAACTCAGCGACGGAATTGAGCATCTGGGGGAGCGCGCCAGTTTGCTCGCCGACGGAGATCATCTCCGTGGAGAGATCGGGAAAGACGCCGGTGTTGGTGAGCGAGTCGGCCAGACTTTTGCCTTCGCGAACGGTGCTGATGGCGCTGCCGACTGCCTTCGAGACGCGGCGTGACGAGATGGAGCGCGCCGCGGTTTCCAGCGAGGGAACGAGCGGCAGGCCGCCGGAGAGCAGCGTGGAAAGCGTACGCGAGAAGAGCGCTACCTGATACTTGAGCCAGATTTTGCCGAAGACCGGCATGCCCACACGAACGGCGTCGACCGTGTCGCGGCCCTTGTCGGTGATCGAGAATCGCCAGAGCCCGACGACGATGGCGATGAACGTTAGCAGTATCCACAGGAAGTTATGCTGCGTCCACTTACCGAACGTTAGAAGCCCAACTGTGAGTTGAGGAAGCTTTGAACCCATCTGGTCGTAAAGCTGGGCGAACTGCGGGATCACAACGGTGAACATGAAGACGAGCAGTCCACTGACGATGGTGAGGAGCAGGCCGGGATAGATGAGCGAAGCTGTGAGCTTTTTACGGAAAGTAAGCGAAACGCGCTGGAAGTTGATGTACCGTTCGAGTACTTCCTGGAGGTTGCCGGAGCGCTCGCCGGCCAGCAGCGTAGTGGTGTACATGACCGGAACGCCCGACTGCGCTTCGAATGCGCCGGAGAGCGGTTCGCCGGTCTTTACGCGGTTCGAGACGTCATCGAGCTGGCTGCGGAAGTAGGCGCTCTTCTGAATCTTGGAGAGCATCTGGAGCGAGCCGAGGATCGGCAGGCCGGCGCGGATGAGCGTAAGGAACTGCTGGTTGAAGATGAGGAAGGGCTCGAGCTTGACCTTGCGGCGACCCATGCCGCCGATGCCGGAGCGAGCCTTGACGGAGAAGACGTGGTAGCCGGCATGCGCAAAACGCGCACGGAGCTCCTCTGCCGTCGAGGCAGTCTGCACCTGCTCCTGAACGCGGCCGCGTTCATCAGCTAACTTGATTACGAACTCTGCCATGGGACCGGCTGCCCTGCCTGCTCGCTTTCCTGTTCAAGGTTAACAGTTTCGCTCATATCATAGACGCAGATTGCCCCAGAAGCGTTCACGGTTTAAAGGGGACGGAAGAGGGGCAGCATGGCTCTGAGGGTACTTAAGTTAGCTTTCAATGGAAACAGCTGGTTTTACCGGGCGTATCCTGAAGGTGGCCTAAGGCATACCCCGGAAACTCCCCCAATGAACCGGACCGCGAAATGGATGAAGTCGGGCGGCGAGGGCTTCCCTCCCGTGCCGGAGAGCAAGGCGACTGAATGGCTGGGGCTGAGCCCCCAGGCAGCGGCGCTTGCTGTCATCATCTTGCTGGGTTTAGTCGTTACAGGGGCTTATGTCAGCCGGATTACGGAACATCTTCGCGGGGCGGCTGCGGCTCCGACGCCCTATCCTCATGAACTGGCAAAGGTGAGCTTCGCGGTGGCGGGGGACGTGATTCCGCATGAGCCCGTCCGGGCGGCGGCAGAGGCGGCCGGCGGCGGAGTGCAGGGGTGGGGTTCGCTGTTTTCCGATGTGGATGACGTGTTCAAGGGCGCGGACTTCGGGTTTGTGAACCTGGAGACGCCGGTGGCTCCTGCACACTCGAAGGGATCAAAGCCGTTCATGTTCGACGCGCCGCCGGCATTACCCGAGGCGTTGAAGGACAACGGGATCGAGATAGTCTCGTTTGCAAACAATCACGTGATGGACCAGGGGTGGGCGGGCTTCGCGGAGACGCGCGATCACCTGAAGGAAATTGGGCTACAGTTTGTCGGGTCGGGAGACAGCGCCGGGCAGACCTGGGAGCCTCTGGTGGTGGAGGCGAACGGAATCAAGGTGGGCTGGCTGGGGATGACCCGCTGGCTGAATGGGAATCGCAATCCGGACAAGGACGATCAGCCGCATGTGAACTTCTTCCCGTACCCGGGGGAGGGGGGAGGGGCTCCCGGGGCGGATGAGGCCAAGGTTCTGGAGGCGGTAAAGGCGGCGAAGGCGCAGTGCGACATGCTGGTGATCTCGGTGCATTGGGGCACGGAGTATGCGACGGCGCCACGGCCGGAGGATGTTGAGCTGGCGCACAAGATGCTGGACGCGGGGGCTTCGGTGGTGGTGGGGCACCATCCGCACGTGCTGCAGCCGATCGAGACCTACACGACTTCTGACGGGCGCATGGGGGTCATTTTCTACTCCCTTGGGAATTTCCTGTCGAACCAGTCGCGGAATTATGTGGACGGGCTGATGCCGGATAAGGATGGAGATCCGCGGGATTCGATGATCGGGCTGTTCTCGGCAGTGCGGAACGACTACGGGCCGGCAGGCGTGAAGGTGGAGCTGGGACACGTGGGCATGCTGCCGGTGTGGGGCGAGAACAATCGCAA
>DASSKX010000686.1:0-3837 GCA_035689925.1 Acidobacteriaceae bacterium | reverse complement strand
ATCGCCTGGGTTCCGTTCAGCAGGGCGAGGCCCTCCTTGGCCTCGAGGGTGAGCGGGACGAGTCCGCATTGCAGCAACGCGAAGGCCGCAGGGATTTGGCGGCGTTCGCAATTCACCTGACCCTCGCCGATGAGAGCCAGCGCGAGGTGCGCGAGCGGTGCGAGGTCGCCGCTGGCTCCCACCGATCCGCGGGAGGGAATGACTGGATGTATGCGGCGATTCAGAAATGCGATGAGGGCTTCGATCAGTTCCCCGCGAACGCCGCCGCATCCCTTCGCGAGGACGTTGGCGCGCAGCAGCAGCATGGCGCGGACAGCTTCCTGCGGCAGCGGATCACCGACTCCACAGGAGTGGCTGCGGACCAGGTTGCGCTGGAGTGCCTGCACCTGGCCGGGCTCGATGCGGAGGTCGGAGAGCTTGCCGAAACCGGTGTTGATGCCGTAGGCGGTGCCGCCGCGGGCGAGAAGGTCGTCGACGATGGCGCGGGATTTGCGGATGCCGGGCAGGGCAGCAGGATCCAGGGCGACAGCGCGACCGTGGAGGGAGACTTCGGTGATTTGTTCCAGCGTCAGGGGCTGGCCGGAGAGCAGCAGCGGTTCGGACATAACCGGATAGGGTATAGCGGATAGCGTTTAGCGTGTAACGCTGGCCATAGCCGGCACTACGGACGAATCGGCGCGAGCATCGGAGGCTGCCTCAAACCGTCGTGCTTACTGGTTGCAGCACGCGCGATCCGCGTACGCCATACCAGGCGATGAACAGATAGCAGAGGATGGGCAGGATGAAGGCATGGTGAATGCCGATGCGATCGGCCATGAGGCCCTGCAGTTCGGGAATGATGGCGCCACCGACGATCGCGGTGATCAGCAGGCCGGAGGCTTCGCCGGTGAGCGGCCCCATCTCCGCAACGCCGAGAGTGAAGATAGTCGGGAACTGGATGGAGTTGAAGAAGCCGACGAGGAGAATCGCCCAGACCGCCACGGTGCTTTGTGTGAGCATGGAGATGAGGACGAGAACGCCGGCGCAGAGGGCGAAGAAGCTGAGCATACGGCCGGGGTTCATCTTCTGCTGCAGGCCGGAGCCGATGAATCGGCCGACCATCAAGCCGCCCCAGTAGATGGGCACCCAGGTGCCCAGCACTTTGGCCAGGAAGCGCAGCAGCGCGGCCGAGGTCATGTGGATGGAGCCGCCGTGGGCTGCCTGCGCGAGTCCGCCGATCTCCGGCTGGGCAAAGTAGTTGATGAGGAAGCTGCCGATGGAGACTTCGGCGCCGACGTAGACAAAGATGCTGATGGCGCCGAAGATCACGTGACGGTGACGCCAGATGCTGTCGTGGGTCTGGGCCAGTTCGCTCGGCCGGAATTCTTTGGTGGTTTCAATGCGGGGGAATTTGAACCAGAAGATCGCGAGACCAAGCAGGACCAGAGCCACAGCGATCGCGAGGTAAGGAACATTAACCGTCGACGCTTCGCGAATCTGATAAGCGCGGTGAGCTTCGGGCGAGAGCTTTGTCACGTCCAGAACGGCTCCGGCGCTGCGCAGAATGACGAATGCTCCGAAGATCGGGCCCAGGACGGTTCCCAGGGAATTGAACGCCTGGGTCAGGTTGAGGCGGCTGGATGCGGTGCGCGGCGGTCCCAGGACGGTGACGTACGGATTGGCCGATACCTGCAGAGCGGTGATTCCGGCGGCGAGCACGATGAGCGCGGCGAGGAAGAGAGGGTAGGAGGGCAGTTTGGCAGCCGGTACGAAGAGGATGGCGCCAAGGCCGGCGGTGACAAGGCCGGCCACCATGGTGTTCTTGTAGCCGATCCACTCTACGACTTTGCCGGAGGGGATGCCGAGCAGCGCATACGTGCCGAAGAAGGCAAACTGCACCAGCATGACACCGGCATAGTTCAGCTCGAAGATCGATTTCAGATGGGGGATGAGGATGTCGTTGAGTGAGGTGAGAAAGCCCCACATGAAGAAGAGGGTGGTGACCATCGCCAGCGCGCTGCCATAGCTGGTGTTCTCGCCAGATGCGACCTGGACCGCCTGGTTACTGCTGCCGCCGGAAATTGCCATGGCTGGATAAGGCCTCGATTCTCAATGAGGACTGCAGGGCGGCAGGGCTCGGGTGCCGTCCCTGCCGATCATATCGTGAGCGACCAGGGCTGAGTGCCGGAGACCAGGGTCGCCAAAGTACCGTGATCCGAGATGCAGGTGAGCGTTTCTGAAACTTTGCCTGCGAATACACGTCTGACTGTCAGGTTTTCTGTCAAGACATTGAACTGAAACCATTTCCTCCATAGATAATGAAAAAGATGAGCTTCGCGGGACAAAGGCCGTACGGGCGTGGGTTGTGGCTGGCGCTGGTTTTGCTCGCTGCCGGATGCGTGGCGTGGGCGCAGCAGGCGGCTTCGAATCGGGTGATCGGGACCGTGTCCGCTGTGAACGGGAACTCCGTCACGGTGAAGACCGACGCCGGCGCGACGCAGACGGTGACGATTGGCGAGTCGGCGCGCATCCTGCGCACGGCGCCGGGGCAGAAGACGCTGGCCGGGGCGGAGAAGATTGGGGCCGGCGACATCGCGGCTGGGGATCGTGTGCTGATGGCTGTTTCCGGCGAGCCGCCGACGGCGAGTACGGTCATCGTCAACAAGGCCGGCGACATTGCCGCCATGCAGCAGAAAGAGCAGGCGGACTGGCAGCATCGCGGCGTCGGGGGACTGGTCAAGTCGGTTGATGCGAGCGCGGGGACGGTGATCCTGATGCAGGGGGCGCGGACGATTACGATCCACACGAGCCCGGCGACTACGTTTCGCCGGTATGCGCCGGATTCGGTGAAGTTCAGCGATGCGAAGCCGTCGACGCTGGCGGCGATCCAGCCGGGCGATCAGGTGCAGGCCAAGGGGGACAAGAATGCCGACGGCACCGAAGTTACGGCGGACGCGGTGGTGTCGGGGTCATTCCGCAATATTGCGGGGACGGTGACGTCGACGGATCCGAGTGGAGGGACGTTCACGGTAAAGGATCTCGTAACGAAGCAATCGGTGACCGTCAAGACGACACCGGATTCCGACATGCGCAAGCTGGAACCGCAAATGGCGCAGATGATTGCCATGCGACTGCGCGGGAGTGGCAGCGGCGGGGGCGCGGGCATGGGGCATGCTCCGGGGGCAGGGCCGGGCGGGAGTGCGCCGGAACATCAGGGCGGCGGAGGGTTTCATCCGGGTGCGGGTGGACCGGGCGGAGGCGGTGGCGGCGCGGGAGCGCTGGCGCGGGTGCTGCAGCGTTCGCCGGAGATTAAGGTTTCCGATTTGCATAAGGGCGACGCGGTCATGATCGTCGCCACGTCGGGCAGTCCGGATTCGGCTACGGCGATCCGGCTGGTGAGCGGGGTTGAGCCGATGCTGCAAGCCTCGGCGTCGGGCAGCGAGAGCATGTTTTCATCTGCCTGGAACCTCGGTGGCGGCTCGGGCGGCGGTGATGACCAGGGCGGCGGCGACACCAATCCATAAAAAATGTTCCGGTCGGGCTGAACTCGCGAGAGCCAGTTGTCGTCTGTCTCCATGACAGACCGCAGGCTTGACCGAATCGCGGCACCGGGACCACCAAAATCTAATTTGTCCACAGGGAGAGTTGTGAGCATTCGTATCCTGAATCGCTGGAAGTGTTTGCGCGCGCAGAAGGCGCGTTTTGCTGGAATTTGCCTGACGCTGCTGGGTTGCGTTGCGTTGTGTGGGATGTCCGCTTTCGGACAAGCTGCGGCAGCCACTGAGGCCGGGACGGGAACCATTCGCGGCCAGGTCGCTGATCCGTCGGGCGCGGTGATTCCGAACGCGACTGTCGTGG
>DASSKX010000685.1:0-3111 GCA_035689925.1 Acidobacteriaceae bacterium | reverse complement strand
CGCAGGACAGTTCAACCTGGGCGGCCTTACCGTGAATCGTCTCGGTTACGGTGCGATGCGCATCACCGGGAAGGGCATCTGGGGCCCGCCCGCCGATCGTGATGCCGCGATCCGAACGCTCCGCCGCGCGGTCGAACTGGGCGTCAACTTCATCGACACGGCGGATTCCTATGGGCCCAACATCTCTGAAGAAATTATTGCCGAAGCGCTGCACCCCTATCCGACAGGTCTGGTGATTGCGACAAAAGGCGGATGGGAGCGCGTTGGACCGGGCCAGTGGATTCACAACGCCAGCCCCAAACATCTGCGCGAGGCGGTGGACGGCAGCCTGAAGCGGCTGAAGCTGGACCGGATTGACGTTTACCAGCTGCACATTCCGGACCCGGCGGTTTCTTTTGACGCATCGATGGAAGCCCTGGCTGATCTTCGCGTCCAGGGGAAGATTCGCCACGTCGCCCTGTCGAACGTCACGCTCGAACACGTTGAACGTGCGCGCAAGATCGTCCCTATCGTCTCTGTCCAGAACCGCTACAGCTTTGCCGACCGCGAGTGGGATTACCTCCTGGATCACTGCGAAAAGAACGGCATCGGATTTATCCCCTGGGCTCCGCTCGGCCAGATGCGGGAAGCGAACGACTTACTCGCGCGCGTGGCGCGGGAGATCCAGGCCTCGCCAATGCAGGTTGCACTGGCATGGCTCCTGCGGCGTTCCCCGGTGACAGTGCCCATCCCGGGGACCTCATCGCCCCAGCACCTCGAGGAAAACGTCGCCGCCGCCGGTCTCAGGCTGCCGGACGACGTCTTCCGCCAGCTCAGCGCGTTTCAACCACCCCACGCCAGCCTCCGCTGAACCCACCAGCCGAGCCGCAGTGAGGATAACTCGAGCACTATTCGAGTTATCCTCATGACCCTGTGTTTCGCACATCAGCTGCGAACCTCACTGCACAGAGTAGCCGGTGTAGGTGCGGTACAACCGGGGACGCTGTCCCTAAACAGAACGTTACTTTGGCGCAAATCGCATCGATTTTGCCTTCCTTCTGGTCTACCGTCCGATTCATACTGAGCACATCTCAAGTAACATCCTGAGACTTTATCGAGCGGGTATTCGTCTGTTGGTCAAAACCCGTCGTTACTGCCACAGTTGGTCCGGGGCCTAATTGCAGCCTACGCTGGCCACTTGCTGAAAGGAAGAAGCCACCGGTGAGGGAAGGTGCGCAAGGTTCTGTTGGAGACTGGGCTCCGGAAGTAACCAGCAGTCTTGAAAATGCTTTCGGCCTGAGTTTACCGATCACCCATGCGGCATATGTTCTCTATTGGGTCCTGGCTGGTGTACTGCTGCGCGCAGTCGAGGCTCACTTTTTTATCACCGCGGGCTATGCCGATATCGACTTCCTGCTCGCCGGCATTCTCGCATTGTTTCTGCACCGCCGCTGGATCGCGTTTCTCGTTACTATCGCGGTTTTCATCGACTTTCTTGCATGCTTTGCGGCAACCTACTACTTTAGCCCGCAGGATATTCCCTATGCGCTGGAATCGACTGTCGCGTTTCCGGCGTATCGTTTGGCTGGTTATGCCGTGGTGCTGCTGGCGGTGCTGGCGGGGTTGACCTTGCCCGCTGTCCTGCTGCGCCGAGCACTCAAATCCCCACACAAATGGCGGGCAGCAATTGCGCTGATCAGTATCGCGTTCGTCCTCAAGGGAATCGATAAGTGGGGAGACTATCGGCTTCGTCGGCAGGTCGACGCCGCATCTACACACACCCGCCTGTTGCGGATTCCCGAACACGGACTCATGCTCCAAGTCCATTTCGCGGACCAGCTGCGTACGACTTCCTCTATAAATCACCCGGATCGACACGTCGACTCCGCCTTTGCTCACGGCCTCGGATTGCTCGCTTCATCCGCTCTCGCTCACCCCAACATCGTGGAGATTCTCGTCGAGTCCTGGGGACAGGATGAGAACGGATCGATCAACCGTCAACTGCTGGCGTTCTATGACACTCCGGAGATTCGGGACCATTATCGTATTGTTACCGGAGCGGTTCCGTTCACTGGTGGCACGGCTGCAGGAGAGATTCGCGAACTCTGCGCCTCGCGGCTCGGCGTGTCGGTGATTCACGCCGCAGCTTCTGACCTCATCGGCTGCATTCCGTATAGGTTCCGCGACAAGGGCTATCGCACCGAGTCCGTCCACGGATACCTCTCGCACATGTACCTGAGGTATAGCTGGCATCCCAAACTGGGATTTGATCAGAGCTGGTTTCTGGCTGAGCTTCACGGCCAGGGGCTCCGCGATTGTCCCGGCGCATTCCCCGGCATCTGCGACGCGCAGGTTGCGCGCTGGATCGGCGACCGCCTCACTGCTGAGAGTGCCGCCAAGGGTCCGCCCGAGTTCCTGTTTTGGATCACGTTGAATTCTCATCTTCCGGTCCCCTCCACTACCGAGGGTCTCAATCCGGTTTCCTGCGCGTTCGATGCGCAGCTTGCCGCTCAAGAACCCCTGTGCGCCTGGTTCAAGACGGAATACGAGGTGCACGAAGCGATCGCCCAATTGGCTGTTCGCCCCGATCTTCCGCCAACGGCGTTTTTCGTTGTCGGCGATCACGCGCCGCCCTTTCAGGATGCGGAGATGCGCGATCGCTTCTCCCAATCCGCGGTTCCGTTCGTGCTGCTGATTCCAAAAAGCAGGGTGCAGCAGAACGCGGCCCGGTCCGACGGCTCCCAGCCAAGGGCGTTGCCGGCAGTTCCCCCGGCGTAATCCCTCCCTCGCCAACTCTCGGCCGACTCTGCTACCCTACCTGGTTTTCGCATCTCTAAGTCTGCGAGCCCGCATGAGCACCGTCACCCAATCCGTTCCCGCCGCGCCGACGTACCCATTCACGCTTACTGAGGACCAGGAGCAACTCCGTCGCGAGATACGCGACTTCGCCGCCCGCGAAATCGCGCCCAACGTTCTGCGCTGGGACGAAGCGTCCGAATTTCCAATGGAAGTCGTGAAGCAGCTTGGCCAGATGGGCCTGCTCGGGGTCATCTTTCCGCCGGAACTCGGCGGCGCCGGTCTGGGCTACGTTGACTACATGCTCGCGATCGAGGAACTTTCGGCCGTCGACGG
>DASSKX010000684.1:0-4199 GCA_035689925.1 Acidobacteriaceae bacterium | reverse complement strand
GTCCTTGCAGAGACTCACCGCCGTGGTATCCATCACCTTCAACCCCAGCCGCAGGATTTCCATGTAGGTAATCTGCTCGAATTTCACCGCATCTTGTCTGATGACCGGATCGGCGTCATAGATACCTTCAACTTTGGTGGCTTTCAGCAGCACATCGGCTTTGATTTCCATGGCACGCAGCGAGGCCGCGGTATCGGTGGAAAAATAAGGATTTCCAATCCCGGCCGCGAAGATGACGACGCGCCCTTTTTCCAGGTGGCGGATGGCCCTGCGGCGAATGTAGGGCTCGCAGACCTGATTCATTTCGATGGCCGACATCACCCGGCAGTGCACGTCGCGCTTTTCCAGCGAGTCCTGAATCGCCAGGGCGTTGATCACCGTCGCCAGCATGCCCATGTTATCGGCGGAAACGCGGTCCATCTCACGCGCCTGTTCCGCGACCCCGCGAAAGAAATTGCCGCCGCCCACCACAATGGCGACGTCGACGCCCATGGCACGAACCTCGGCAATCTCGGCTGCGATCTCGTGAATCCGGACCGGATCCACACCGAACCCACGGCCCGCGGCGAGCGCTTCGCCGGAAAGCTTCAGAACGACTCGTTTGTACATAGGACATAAAAAGTATCGCATGCCGGGGTTGCGCCACGAAGCATTTGCCCTGGTTTTCCGCCGCGAAGGTCACTTACAGCGATTTGCTACAAGTACAACGCAACACTCCGATCGACCATCACTTCGCCGCCTCTTGCCGCCAGTTCAGAGCAACGGTCACCGTCGACGTCTCCGAAGAATTCGGCGTGATGACCAGGAACCGCTTGCCATCCGGCGCCAAGTCCCAGCTGATCGGCCCGGTGCGGATTCCCGTGTCCACAATGTCCGACTGAAACAGTGGGTGCGGCGTCCCGGATTGAAAGGTCGGGTGCGTAGAGACGTCGACCGCCATCATCTGAGAGTCAGCCGAAATGTAGAAAAGCTCCTTGCCGTCCGGCCGCCATCTCGGCTGCGCGCCGCCACCTCGAGAGATCAGCCATTGCGCGCCGGGCGAAGGCGGGAAGGGAATCACATAGACTTCCGCCTGGCCTGACTGGTTCGACGTGTACGCCAGCCAATGCCCATCGGGTGAGAACTGGCCCTGGTCCTCAGTCGCGCTGGTTTGGACCACGGGAAATGGCTTCCTGTCCGTCGCCTCAATAGCCATCAGATCCGCACCCGTGCCGGGGTTGATCTGCGCATAGACGAGGAACTTTCCGTCGGGCGACCAGCTTTTCGGCACAGCCAGCCGAGGTTCCTTCACCATCAGTTCTTCATCCTTCGCTCCGCTGGCAAGTTTTCGATAGATGCCGTCGCCGATCTTGTCGTAGACGATGTACCGCCCATCCGCCGACCACACCGGATTGAATCCGCCGCCAAACGTCAGCCGCGTCGCCGTTCCCGCCCCCAGATCCAGCACCCAGAGCCCGCCGTCGAAGCGGTCGCCGACGAGTTTCTTTCCATCCGGGGAGATCATCGCGACCGTGCCGGCATTCGGATAGGAACGCAGTTGCCTGCCTTCACGATCGCGCACGACATACTGCCAGCCGGCGCGCGCGCCCGCGACCCAGGCCAGTACTCCCGCATTCGACGCTGCCGCAAGCCGCGACATGCCCGGGCCACCCGCGACCTCAGGCGCGATGGCGAAAGCATCGCCCGCCGGTTCCAGCCGCTTCACGTCGAAGGGCAGGGCGAACAGCGCGCTGCCACGCGCAAAGATGACCGCCCCGATCCGTCCCCCCGCTGGAGGCGCCATGAACTGAGCATTCGACACATCGGGGACAATCTGCCGCTTCCCGGGCGAACGCATCGCCCCCAGCCAAATGCCATCCTGCCGCGTCGCGAGGTAATGGTCGCCGTCGGGCAGGAAATAGGGATAGCTGCCTTGAACACCCACGTTTTCAGGAAGGCGCGACGGAGCCCCTCCGGCCGGTGACACGCGTTCCATCCCCTCGAGGCCGGCCAGCAGGATGTCGCCGCCGGGACTCCACGCAGCGCCCGTAGCTCCCAGCGCATCGCATAGCGTCTGCACCGGGCCGCCCGATCGATCGATCTTCTTCAGCTTTGCATCGGCGAAGAAGGCGATCGATCTGCCGTCCGGAGACCAGAACGGATTCAGCGCGCCGGCGGTGCCCTCCAGAGAAGTCAGTTGCAGCGCGTCGAGCTCTCGCACCCAGATCTGCTGCTGGCCATCTTTGACGAGGACCAGCGCAATCGCTCGCCCGTCCGGAGAGACCGTCAGCGACAGCACACGCGACTTTTCAGGCAGCAGCACGTTCAGCAGAGCGACCGGTTGCGCGGTATGCGGGTTGCGCAGGAGCAGGGCCGCGCCCAACGCCGCCGCCAGCACCCCAAGCAATCCCAGGGCCGGCAGCAACGCCTTACGCCTCGAGCGCGTCGCGGCCGGTGCGGGCGCCGCCGCGATCGACTCCAGTTCCCACTGCAGATCGCGTACCGACTGCCACCGCTCGTCGGGCTCGTCGGCCGTGCAGCGCTTCACCGTCCGTTCCAGCGCCGGCGGAATGCCCTCCCACACGTCGGAATTTCTCCCGATCAACATCTCCCGCAGGATCAGCCCAAGCGCATAAATGTCGGTGCGGCTGTCGGCACCGGCGCCCCCAAATTGTTCGGGAGCCATATACGCCGGAGTCCCCATCACCAGGCCCTGGGCGCTCTGCGAGGGGTCTGTCGTCGATTTCGCCAGGCCAAAGTCCAGCACCTTCACGCCGGTCTTCGTCAGCATCACATTCGCGGGCTTCAGGTCGCGGTGGATGATGCCCTGCGCATGGGCCGCCGCCAGCGCATTGGCGATCTGGATCCCCAGCGGAAGCGCCTGCTCAACGCTCAATTTCCCGCGTTTCAGCCGCGCCGCCAGCGTTTCGCCCACGATCAGTTCCATCACCAGGTAATTCGGGCCAACGTCATGCAGCGTGCAGATATTGGGGTGGTTCAGGGCCGCAATCGCGCGCGACTCCCTTTCGAAGCGGCCGGTCCATTCCTTCAGCACCTTAATGGCGACCGACCGGCCCAGGCGAGTGTCCGTAGCGCGAAACACCTGCCCCATGCCGCCTTCCCCGAGCAGCGCCTTAATCCTGTAAGGGCCAAGCTGGGATCCGGCCTCCACCCGCGATCCCGTCTTTCCCATCAGCAGATTCTCGGCGGACTGGTCCAGAAGCTTGCTGCCGCTCTCCGAATCCTGGGCAAGCAGCTTCTCAACCTCCTGCCTCAGTTCGGGATCCGCGTCCACCAGAACAGCCGCGCCCTGGTCACGAGCCGAGTGGTACAGTTCTTCGATTTGGCGAAGGCGCTCGGGACTCATGCTGGCACTCGGGAAATGGCCTCCATCATAAGTCCCGAGCCATAGAGCCGCAACGGAATAACACCGCCGTTAACTGGGGCGGCGGGACTATAATCAGCGCCAATTAACCACATGGGCCAGGAGATATCCGAAACCACGCTGCTGCTCCGCGCCTGGGCCGGAGGCGACCGCGCTGCGCTTGAGAAACTCACGCCTCACGTCTACCGGACCCTGCGGCGCATCGCCGGCCGCTACATGCGCGACGAGCGCGAAGGCCACACCCTCCAGGCGACCGCCCTCGTACATGAGGCCTATCTCGAACTGGTCGACATCAGAAACGTCGACTGGCAGCATCGCGCTCACTTCTTCGCCATTTCCGCCCAGATCATGCGCAACATCCTGCTGGACCGGGCACGACGCCGCCTCGCCGCCAAGCGCGGAGGCGACGCGGAGCGTCTCAATCTCGATGAGCTTCCGGATATCGGCATGGAGCGCGCCCGGGAACTGATCGTCCTCGATGACGCGCTGCACGCGCTCGCCAAAGCCGACGAGCGCAAGGCCCGGGTGGTCGAGATGCGCTTCTTTGGCGGCCTCAGCGTCGAGGAAACCGCCGAGGTGCTCGCCGTTTCTCCCGAAACCGTCATGCGCGACTGGAAGTTTGCCCGTTCCTGGCTCCAGGCTCAGATCACCCCGAACTAGCCCCCGCAAAATATTTTTCTCAACCCATGCCAGTTTTGATCGCCGTTTTGCGCCTGCAGGAGTGAAGGCGACGGCAGAAGCGTCGAATCGCTGGCCGTCTCCAACTTCAATCTCCAGACGGGGGTCACTATGACGAAAGCGATGTTTCGTGTATTCGCGGCGATGGCGGTTGTTC
>DASSKX010000683.1:0-8271 GCA_035689925.1 Acidobacteriaceae bacterium | reverse complement strand
CCAGCTTCTCGAACTTCGCCCGCAATATCGGCGGCTCGGTCGGCACCGCTTTGCTGACGACTTTCCTCCAGCGCACACAGCAGACGCACCTCCAGGCGCTCGGGGCGCACGTGATTCCCGGATCGCCGCAGTACACCAGCTTTATCGAAGCGACCCGCGCCGCACTCATGCAACTCGGCCAGGACGCGAGCAAGGCGTCGCAGATCGCCATCGGCGATGCCTGGGCCATGCTGAATCGCCAGGCGCAGATGCTTAGTTACCAGAACGCCTTCTGGGGACTGAGCATGATCATCGCCTGCCTGATTCCGCTGCCCTTCATCATGCGCCGTCCGCCGCGGAACCGCCCCGCCGGCGAGCCGATCGCCGGCCACTAGGCCGAATCGGCTTTCCCGCATATCCTGTGATCAGCAATGGACTTTGAAAACCTGCGGACTTTTCTGGAAGTGAGCCGGCTGAAGAGCTTTTCCCGGGCCGCTCAGAAGCTGCTCCGCACCCAACCCGCCGTCTCCGCGCAAATCCGCTCGCTGGAGCAGGAAGTCGGCGCGCGTCTGTTCGATCGAGACGGCGGCAAGGTGACGTTTACCGCCGCGGGCCGGCTGTTCGAGCCGTTTGCCGAGTATTGCGTCGAGCGGCAGAAACATATCATGCTGGCCATCGCCGAGCAGGAGCGCTCTCCGCGCGGCGAGTTGTCCATCAGCGCCAACGAGGCGACGCACCTCTACGTGCTGCCCAGAGTCTTTGCGGAATTCCGGAAACAGTACCCGCGCGTGGTGCTCAACGTGATCCGCGCCGACCGCCTGCGCACGCTCGAAGGCGTCGCCAATCGCGAAGTGGAGTTTGGCGTGGTCTCGCTGCCGGTCCGGGATGCGCGTCTGACGGTCGAGCCCGTCCATCGCGACGAACTGGTGCTGGTCGCGCCGAAAGGGCATGCGCTGGCGGGACGGAAAGCGGCGCGCCTTGACGAGATCACCCGATACGCGCTGCTGCTGCCGACGCACGGACGCCGCCGCGAGCAGCTGGACGAGCTGTTTCGCGTCAATGAAATCTCGCCGCGTGTCGCCATGGAAGTGGAGTCGAGCGAGATGCTCAAGCGCTACATCGCAGCGGGCATGGGGCTCGGGTTCCTGCCGGGGACGAACGTGGCGGAAGAGGAACGCAGCGGGACGCTGCACGTGCTGGCCATCGAAGGCGTGCGTCTGGCGCGCGATCTGGCGCTGGTTTTTCGCAAGGATCGGCAGCTTTCCCGGGCGGCGCAGGAGTTCCTGCACATCGCGACCCAGCCCTTCCGGAAGCGCGAGCGCGAGGCGCGGCGCGAGCAGGAATCGCTGGCCCGCAGTGCCGTATGATGAATAGGGCATTAATTCGCAAAACGGGTATCCCCGCAGCTTTCCGGCTGTGTTACGTTTCATCGGGGTGCACTTCCGGTGGTGGGCTACGGTAAGCGCGCCGCGCTCGCAGATTTTTCCTGGAGGAAACGAGAATTGGGAAAAGGCATGGTCCCGAAACGGCTCTTTTTTACGAAGGGCGTCGGGAAACACAAGGAACGGCTGACATCGTTTGAGCTGGCGCTTCGCGATGCCGGCATCGCCGCGCAGAATCTGGTGCGCGTCTCCTCCATCTTTCCACCAAACGCAAAACTGGTGCCGCGCAAGGAAGGGCTGAAATACCTGAGCCCCGGCGAAGTGGTGTTTGCGGTGGTCGCCGAGAACTCCACGCGCGAGCCGCACCGTCTGGTGGCATCGAGCATCGGCGTCGCCATCCCGAGCGATCGCAACACCTACGGCTACCTCAGCGAGCACCACAGCTTTGGCGAGACCGAAGAGCAGGCCGGTGAGTACGCCGAAGAACTGGCCGCCGAAATGCTCGCGACGACGCTCGACGTGGACTTCGATCCCGACAAGAGCTGGGACGAGAAGAAGGAAATCTACCGGATCTCGAACAAGATCGTGCGCACGGCGAACGTGACGCAGTCGGCTATCGGCGACAAGCGCGGTCTGTGGACGACGACGATCGCGGCGGCGATTCTGATTTTCGAATAAGGCAAGTTCCGGAAGCAGGCGTGGGCCAAACGGCCTGCGCCTTTTGCTTGTTCCGGAGCATCATGTAACTGTGCTGGTCACAAATATGGAGAAACAAACGAAATTCCGCGTCGGCCTCATCCAGATGAGCTGCGGCCCCGATCCGGACGCCAATCTGGACAAGGCGGCGGAGCGCGTCCGCGAGGCGGCGCGGCAGGGCGCGGAGGTGGTCTGCCTGCCGGAGTTGTTCCGCGCGCAGTATTTCTGCCAGCGCGAGGATATCCGCCTCTTCGACCTGGCGGAGCCCATTCCGGGGCCCAGCACCGATCGCCTGGGCGCTGTCGCGCGCGAGGAAAAAGTCGTGGTCGTCGCCTCGCTGTTCGAGCGCCGTGCCCCTGGCCTGTATCACAACACGGCGGCGATCCTCGAGAAGGACGGCTCTGTCGCGGGGCTTTACCGGAAGATGCACATCCCCGACGACCCGCTCTACTACGAGAAGTATTACTTCACGCCAGGGGATCTCGGCTTTCGCGCCTTCGACACGACGGCGGGCAAAATCGGCACGCTGGTCTGCTGGGATCAGTGGTATCCCGAGGGCGCGCGCATCACCGCCATGAAGGGCGCAAACGTTCTCTTCTATCCCACCGCGATCGGCTGGCATCCGCACGAGAAAGAGGAGTTCGGCACGGCGCAATACGAGGCGTGGCAGACGATCCAGCGCGCGCACGCCATCGCCAACGGTGTTTACGTCGCGGCGGTGAATCGCGTCGGACACGAGCATGGCGATATTCGCGGTAATCGCGCCGAGGGCCCGGGGCTGGAGTTCTGGGGCGGATCGTTCCTCGCCGATCCGTTTGGACGCGTGATCGCCAGGGCAGCGCACGACAGGGAAGAGATTCTCATTGGGGAAATCGACCTGGCCGCGATGGAAGACACGCGCCGTAACTGGCCGTTTCTGCGCGACCGGCGCATCGACGCGTACGGTCCAATCGTGAACCGTTTTCTGGACGGCAAGGAGTGAGCGCGATCGGCGTGGCGATGCAGACGATGACGGGAACTCCGCGCGAACTGGGCTACCGCATGCCCGCCGAGTGGGAGCCGCACGCGGCGACGTGGCTGGCCTGGCCGCATAATCCCGACGACTGGCCGGGGAAGTTTCAGCCCATCCCGTGGGTCTACGCGGAAATCGTCAGGCATCTGGCGCGCGTCGAAGACGTGCACATTCTGGTGAACGATGCTGCCGCGGAGAGACGCGCGCGGGGCATCCTGAAGCGCAATGGCGTCAACCTGGCGCGGGTGCATTTTCATCCGTGGCGCACGGATCGCGTCTGGACGCGCGATTCCGGCCCGATCTTTATACGCCGCTCTGGAGAACGAAACTCCGCCGAAGATGCTCCCGTCGCGGTGACCAACTGGAAGTTCAACGCCTGGGCGAAGTATCCGAACTGGCACCATGACGACCAGGTCCCCGATCGTGTCGCGGAACTGCTGAAGCTGCCACTGTGGACGCCGACAGTCGACACAGCCGGCGGACCGCAGCGCATCGTGCTCGAAGGCGGCTCCATCGACGTAAACGGCGCGGGCACGCTGATCACGACTCAAGAGTGCCTGCTGAGCGAATTACAGCAGCGCAATCCGGGCGTTTCACGCGCGCAAATCGAAAAGGTCTTCTACGACTTTCTGGGGATCGATCAGGTGCTGTGGATGAACCGCGGCATCGCCGGCGACGACACGCACGGCCACGTTGACGACATCACGCGCTTCGTCGGCCCGAACACAATCATCACTGTGGTCGAGCCCAATCGCGATGATGACAATCATCTTCCGCTCGCCGAAAATTTGGATCGCCTGAAATCGGCGCGCGATGTTGACGGCAAGCCATTCCGTATCGTCGAACTGCCAATGCCCGATCCGGTCGAATTTGAGGGCCAGCGGCTGCCGGCCAGCTACGCCAACTTCTACATTGCCAACGGGGTTGTGCTTGTGCCAACCTTAAATCAATCCGCCGATCGGAAAGCGCTCAACATTCTCGCGGAAGTCTTTCCCACGCGCGAGGTGGTGGGGATTTATTGCGGAGACTTGATCTGGGGGCTGGGCGCTCTGCACTGCATGACGCAACAGCAACCGGGGCTTCCGGCGGAGAGGTCCGCCGGGTTGGCGCAAGCTGGGCCGCGTTGGAGCGCTAATGCTGAATAACAATCTGGAGTGGCTGGAAGACTGGTATATACGCCAGTGTGACGGCGACTGGGAACACCGCGAAGGAATCCGCCTCGAAAGCCTGCGCCGCCGGGGATGGCGGCTGACCATCAGCCTGGAAGGCACCACCGCCCAGAACGCCGCGCCGAACCGCCTTGCCCTCGATACGAGCGGTGAAGAGTGGATCGACTGCACGATCGACGGCAGCCGCTTTGAGGGTGCCGGCGATCCACGCCGCCTGGAGCAGATCATCGGCGTCTTCCGCAGGTGGGTCGAAACACGGCCTTCCTGAGCCGCGCTACCGCTGCACCTGATAAAAGAGCCGCATCACCCCGTCGCCGAAGGCCTTCTCTTCCATCAGGCGCAGGGGCAGCTCGCAACTGAGCTTCGGAAACAGAGGGATTCCGCTCCCCAGAAGGATGGGGACGATGGCCATCCGCAGCTCATCGACCAGTCCGGCTTCGAAAAACGTCCGTGCCAGTTCGGAGCCGCCGGCCAGCCATATTTTGTTGCCGTTCCGCTCGCGCAGGTCGCGGACGAAATCCTCGGCGTCTTCGTTGACCCAGTGCACGCCTTTGCTCTTCGGCGGGTGCGGCTTGCGCGTGAAGACGTAATTGGTCATACCTGGGAAGACCGGCTGGCCCACGCTGACCATCAGGTCGTGCGTTTTGCGGCCGATCAGCACCGCGTCGACGGACTGGAAGAATTCTTCGAGGCCGTGGTCCTCATCGTGAGGGATCCAGTCGTAGGAGCCGTCTTCGCGAGCAATATAACCGTCGAGAGAACAGGCGACGGAATAAATAACCGGGCGCATTGGCGGCACAATACCATATCGCTATGACGGGTTCCGACGAAATCCTGATGCGGGCGGCGCTCGATGAGGCCCGCGCAGCCGCCGATGCGGGCGAGGTGCCCATCGGTGCCGTCGCCGTGCTTGGCGGCCAGATTGTCGGGCGAGGGCAGAACCGGGTCCTTCGCGATCAGGACCCTACCGGGCACGCGGAGATCGTCGCGATGCGGCGGGCGGCGGCGGCCATCCGGAATTACCGCCTGCTCGACTGCGAACTGTACGTAACGCTGGAGCCGTGCGCGATGTGCGCGGGGGCCATGGTTCACGCGCGCCTGGGACGGCTCATCTACGGCGCCGCCGACCCGAAGGCCGGCGCGGTGGGATCGGTGCTCGAAGTCCTGAACCATCCGCGGCTGAACCACAGGATGCCGGTCACCTCCGGTGTGCTGGCGCACGACTGTGGCGCTCTGCTGCGGGACTTCTTTCGCGACCGGCGAGGCTGAGGCCTATTGCACAGAAAGATATTGACTGCGGCGTTAATCGGTTGCGCAACTGCTTCGTTTTCAGCGCGATGATTCGAAGGCCCAGTTTTTTCCGGCCATCCTCTAGACTGGAAACAGTGCCCGCGCCTGTCAAAATGATTGTCGTCGACATCGACGGCACGCTCCTGCCGTCGGCTGGGACGGCGATCAGCCGCCGGAATTGCCAGGCGTTGCGGGAGGCTGAGGCGGCCGGCTTTGAGGTCGTCATTGCCACCGGACGGCGCCAGGCGTACGCGACGCCGCTCATCGATCCGGTCGGTCTCCGCCCGGAGACGGTCCTCATCACCTCCAACGGCACCGTCACCCGTACCCTTGCGGGTGAGTCCATCGACCGCTTTCTGCTGCCCGTCGAGACGGCCCGTGCCCTGTGCCCGGCGCTCCGCCCGCTCGGCACCATGGTGTTTACCTTCGACCGGGAAGGTCCGGGTGAACTCGTTCTCGAGTCTCTTGAGACGCTGCATGAGCGCATCTCGCTTTGGGTCGAGGCGAATCGGCCCTGGATCCGCGAGGTGCGGCCCCTGGAGCGCGCGTTCGATGACGGCGAAGCGCCGGTTCAGGGCATGGTCTGCGGCGGCACCGTGGAGATGCGACAGGCGGAGTCCTGGCTGGCCGCCAGCCCGTATGCGCCGGTGATCGAGGTCCACCGCACCGAGTACCCCGTGCGCGATCTGACGATTTTAGACATCCTGCCGCCGGGGTGCTCGAAGGGCACAGCGCTCGGCCGGCTCGCCGAGCAGCGCGGCGTCCAGCCAGAAGAGATTCTGGCCATTGGAGATAACTGGAACGACCTGGAGATGCTCGAGTACGCCGGCCAGCCTGTGGTGATGGTCAGCGGCGCCCCCGATCTGGTGGATCTGGCCCGCAGCCGACGATGGCAGCTGGCGCCGGGCAACGATGAGGATGGGGTGGCATCCATCGTGGAGAGCCTCCTCGCGGACACCCGCGTGGATGGCGCAAAGGTGGCAGGTACGAGCCTCTGAAACTGGTAGAGTATAGACCGATGCGACTGCGTTTCCAGCCCTGGAGGGTCAGTGTGTGCCTCGCGGCGCTGTCCCTGGTTTGCCCGGCCTGGCGCGCTCACGCTGCCGACCCGACGGCCACTCGCATCGCCGAGCACATCACGCTGAAGAACGGCTTCGACTACATCTGCGATCACCGCGAGACGGTAGACGGCAGGGTGCGTCTCTACATGGACGCGAAGGGCGCGAACTTCATTGAGGTGAACGCTGCGGACATTGTCTCCGATGAGCAGGTGAGCCTGCCAGTCGCTGTTCCGGCTGCAGCGGCGGCCCCGATTGCCGCCACCGCGCCTGTCCCGGAGAAGCTGACGGAGCAGCAACTGAAGCCGATGCTGGCGCAGGCGCAGAAGGCCTACGACATCGATGAGGATCTGCTGGCGAGCGTGATCAAGCAGGAGAGCGGAGGACACTCCCGCGCGGTGAGCCGCGCCGGGGCCCAGGGGCTGATGCAGCTGATGCCACAGACCGCGTCGGACCTCGGTGTGCAGAACACCTTCGCGCCGGGGCAGAACATCAAGGGCGGTACGGCGTATCTGGACTGGCTGCTGAAACGATACGACAACAGGATCGAGTGGGCGCTGGCCGCCTACAACGCCGGACCCGCGGCTGTGGACAAGTATCACGGAATCCCGCCGTATCGCGAGACACGTGCCTACGTCGCTCGCGTGATCCATGAATATAACCGCCGCTTCGCGCTGCGCCACAAGAGCGACGCGCATCCTGCCGCCCAGACGGCGTCGGTGGCGCGTTAGCGCCGAGTCTCCACGGAGTTCTGCTTGAAGAGTCACAAGACCCGGATCCTGGTGCTGATCGCCGTCCTCGCTGTCGCTGCGCTGGTCTGGTTTGGCCGTAACCGGATTCACTTCAACTGGGACGTTTTCGTCGAGCAGCTCCGGATGGCGAACTGGGGGCGGATCGCCGTCGGCCTCGCCTGCATTTATCTCGGCTACGTGGTGCGCGCGGCGCGCTGGGCCATGCTCATGCGCCACAGCAAGCGCGTGCCGCTGTTCTCGCTGCTGGGAGCCCAGGTGATTGGCTTCACCGCGGTGGCGTTGATCGGGCGAGTCGCCGATCTGGTGCGGCCTTATTTGGTCGCCAGGAAGACGGTGCAGCCGCTCAGCTCACAGATCGCCGTCTATATCGTGGAGCGGCTGTTCGACGCGGGCGCCATGGCGTTCATTACCTTCTCCGTGATCCTGATGGCTGCGCCGGGAGCGCTTCCGCATCCGGAGGTGGTGAAGAAAGCCTCGATGCTGGGGCTGGTGCTAATGGTGGCGGGCGGGTTGTTCCTGCTGGCGGTGCGTCTCTGGGGTGCTGCCATCGGAGCAACGGCGGGTCGCATCTTTGGGAGAGTCTCGAAGAAGCTTGGGGAAGCGGTCGAGAACAAGATCGCGGCGTTCCGTTCAGGACTGGACACCATCCGTTCCGTCGGCGATTTCGCGATCGCCGCCTCGCTGTCGATCGGAATGTGGCTGCTGATTGCGGTCGCCTATCTGGAGACGGCGCGGGCCTTTGTGGCCGCTCCAGCTCTGGGCTCGATGACGGCGCCGGATAGTGTGTTGCTGATGGTGATCAGCGGAACCGCGAGCACCATTCAGCTGCCGGTGCTGGGCTGGTTTACGCAAATCGGGCTGGTGGAAGAGGCGATCCGGAATTTCTTTGGCGTGTCGCCGGAGGCCGCGATGGGCTGCGCGGCCACCCTGCTG
>DASSKX010000682.1:0-3870 GCA_035689925.1 Acidobacteriaceae bacterium | reverse complement strand
AGGGCATAGCGAGAATCGGTGTACTCCGCCGGGATCGCGCCCGCGTACCGGCCGCCGTCACCGCTCATCTCCGCCGACGTCCAGCGCTCCGCCTGATCCACATGCCGGTACCACAGACGAATGGAACGTGGAACGACTTCGCCGACTGTTGGCGGAATCTCCAGCACCACCGAGAGCCGCTCGCCCGGGCGAAAATTCTCTGCAGGTGTATGTGAGCAGTGCGTCGATGGACGCGTTGGGCGACCCGTGGCCACCCGAATCGCCGCGCCAGCGTCCTTGCCCGACGAAGCCGCCCCGGATTGCACCTTTGCCTGCATGGCGTTCAGATCCGTATCGACCCCCGGCAGCCGATCGCTCCAGTGCCCGCGCCGCTTCGGTATGCGGCCATACGAAACGTCTGCCTCATAGACCCGGCCCGCTCGCCCCGCCATCGCCGCCCACGCTTCGCGCGCTTGCCGGTACTGCTCCAGCGCAAGCCGGCCCGCCTCCGCATCTCCGCTCTGCTGCCAGATCTCAAACAGCACTGCACTGCGGAGCTTGTGCGCGAAGAACTCGCCCAGCCCAATCTGAAGCAGTACGTCTTCTTCGATCCGCCGGAACTCCGGTGACGTGGTCGAACGCGCTGTGCGCCGCGCTTCATCCAGCGCCGAGCGTGAAGCAGAAATGCAATCTTCGACCCACTGCGCGACCTGAATCGGCGAATATCGCGCGTCCGGCGGACCGGTCAGCAGCGTCTTCGCGCAGTCCACCACGGACGAGAACATCTGCGGATCGAGCGGGCTCACCGTCCCGAAGCACTTCGGCGTGGGCGTATCGCCGTAGGGAGAAGGCTCGCTGCCCAGCACGATCGGCATGTTCGTCGGCAACTCGTACCACAGGTCGTGATTGCTGGCCGATGCCAGATGCGCCGAGGTCAGCAGCGCGAGGATGCGGCTCGCCTGCGTGAGCGAGGTATCGACGGCAACTGCGCCGCGCCCAAACTGCGCACGCAGCGCGCGCCGCCACACCTCCGGCTGCGTCTCCGGATCGTAGAGCTTGCGCCCCCACACGCGGTAATAGTGCTCGTACTTCTGCCAGTCCGCCGCGGGGTTGAGCGAGGCGTCCGCATAGGCGCAGCGCCCGCCCGGATGCCCCGAGCCCTCGCGGCCCTTGAAGGTCAGCGGCTCCATCAGATCGATCCCGACCGCGCCGCAAAAGCTGCCCGTGCGCGAATAGCCCGCCGCCATCTCCGGATCGGCCGACAACAAATGCCGCTGCGTTCCAGGCCATACGCGAAAGAGCAATCCGTAGCGCGCGCCCTCGTGCAGAAAATCGCCATAGCCGTAGCGCGTGAACGAGCGCGACCCGCTGCTGAGACTGAACAGCGCCTTGTTCGTTCCCGTCAGCTCTCCATGCGGAATCTCCAGCGCGCGAATATCTGCCTGTTCGTACCCGAGGCTCTGATGCTCCGCCGAAAATTTCGCGCCCAGCTTCACCGGCATGCCCGTCGCGACGGCGATGTCGATGATCTTCTGATCGACGCCCTTGGCGTGCATATCGATTTCGATGGGACGCCCCGCGCCCTGGATCGCCTCAAAGACCGTCTGCCAGAACGAGTAGCTGCCCTCCGGAATCCCGCTCTCCCCATGCACGCGCATGGTCAGCCCCTGAATCTCCGGACACCCGCGCAGGATGATCGCCAGCGCGTCGCGACAATACCGCGCATGGTTCTCCGGAGTGAGCCCTTCGATGTGGTGGTACGCGTTCGGGCTGTCCGTCCACTCATACGCGTGCGTCCAGATGCCCAGCTGAAAGTGTAGCCCGCGCGCGCCGGTCTCCGCCGCAATGAAGCGCAGCATGTCGAAATTCTTCTGGCGCTCCTCCTGGCTCAGCGGCACGGGCGACGCCAGACGCGTTCCGTCCGCGTCGGCGAGCCGCATCACGCGTACATCGCGATACCCGGGCACCTCCACCAGATAGGGATAGACGAAGTGGAAGTAATCGTCCGTCACGCCGCGCGGAAAGTCGTATTCCAGCCCAAATCCAAAGTTGAAGCGGTTGAAGCGGGATGCGACCAGATGATCGAGATACCCGCTCCAGAACTGCTTGTCGTAGTACCAGGGCTTGTCCTCCAGCTCGCTGCAGAAGTAGCGCCCCACGCTGCGCACCACGTTTGCCGGATGCTCCGCGACGACACCGTCCAGGTGCAGGGCCGCCATCGGATCGTCGCTGAAGTGCACCCGCTCCGCCAGTTCGAGCAGTCCGTAGACATAGCCGAGCTCATCTCCCGCCGACACCAAAATTCCCGGAACGTGCACGACGTTCCCCGGAGTCAGCCGCAGACTCTCAGCACCAGCAAGCGACGCACCCCGCGGAAATCCCTTCGCGAGCGCAGAGTCCGGACCGGCAACGACCACGCAGACGGAAGAGCCTGACGCAGCGTCCGTCGACTGCACCACCTCGCAGACGATCCCCCTGGCCGCAATTGCGCTCCGCAGTTTCTCCACGGCGCGCCGCACCGGCTGGCTTGAGACGGTCGTGTCGTGCGGATCGACGAGCACGCATACGCGCCCCGCGTCCGCCGCAAACGCGCGCTCGGTGAGCCCGCACACTCCAGCAGCACCCGCAAGCTTCAGAAAATCTCTGCGCGCAATCCCCGTACCAGCATCAGCCTTCATCACTCCCTCACGTTTCAACTTCAGAGCACGGCCTCATGCGGATGCAAATCGCGATCGCGCACGCCGATCAGGTACAGCAAGCCATCGAGTCCGAGCGACGACACCGACTGCGGTGCGCTCTGCCGGACCAGCGGCTTCGCGCGATATGCGATCCCCATTCCGGCCAGCTTCAGCATGGGAATATCGTTCGCGCCATCGCCGACCGCCACCACCTGATCCAGCGAAAATCCCTCGGTAATCGCAATCTCCTCGAGCAGCGCGGCTTTGCGCTGTCCATTCACGATCGGCGGCACCACGCGCCCCGTCACCACGCCGTCCACAATCTCCAGCTCATTCGCATGCACGTAATCGATGCCGAGGCGCTCCTGCAAATGCCGCGCGAAAAATGTGAAGCCGCCGGAGAGGATCGCCGTCTTGTATCCGAGCAATCGCAGCGTGCGAATCAGTCGCTCCGCGCCCTGGGCCAGCGGAATCGTCTCGAGCAGCGCATGCACGCGCTCCGCCGGCAATCCCTGCAGGAGGCCGACGCGCCGCGTGAAGCTCTCGTCGAAGTTCAGCTCGCCGCGCATCGCCGCTTCGGTGATCCGCGCCACGCGATCGCCGACGCCCGCCAGCTTCGCCAGCTCGTCAATCACCTCGCCCTGGATCAGCGTGGAGTCCATATCGAACGCGAAGAGCCGCCGGTTGCGACGGAAGATGCTCTCGCGCTGGAAGGCGATGTCAATCGAAAGCTCCTGCGCGGCGGCAAGAAAATCCGCGCGCATTGCTGGCTCTTCCGCTGCCGTGCCGCTGATGGCCAGCTCCACGCACGCGTTCGCCCCAGCCTCCTCCGGCGAAAGCTCGCCCGAGAGCCGGTCGATCCGATCCACGTTCATGGCGTGGCTCGCGATGATCGCCGTGACCCGCGCCAGATGCTCCGCCGTGATCGACCGCCCGAGCAGGGTAATGATGAAGTGCTGCCGGTGCAGGCCGCCCAGCCAGTGCCGCAGCGAATCGCGACGCAGGGTCGAGAAGCGCGCCTGCAGATTCAGCTCGTGCGCGTGCGCGGTCAGCTCCGCTTTGAGCGCGGTCACGCGATCCTCCGGCGGAACCTCGATGAGAATGCCCAGCGACAGGCTTTCATGCACCACCGCCTGGCCAATGTCGAGCACGCTCGCGCGATGGTGCGCCAGGATGCGGGTCAGCGCCGCCGTCTGGCCAGGTTGATCGTGCC
>DASSKX010000681.1:0-2283 GCA_035689925.1 Acidobacteriaceae bacterium | reverse complement strand
CGAGCCGCTCCGCGAAGGCCTCGCCGCTGTTCAGCAACCCTCCAAAGGCGATGTCCCGCGAACGCGGACCGTCGTAGAAGAAGACGGCAATCGTGCGCTTCTCCCGCAGCCGGACCAGATACGGCCGCGTCGTGTCCACGTCCGCATGCGGCGTATCGACCCACTCCGGCTCGCCCGGCTTGACGGGCGTCCCCGCCTTCGCGAGCGGACGCACCCGGGCGCACTGATGCGGCGCCAGCAGCACAAACCGGATCCCGTTCTGCGCCAGCAGGTCCAGCGTCTCCACATCGACGCCCGTTTCCGGCAGCCACATCCCTTCCGGCGTCCGCCCAAAGCGGTGGCGGAAATCGGCAATCCCCCAGCGAATCTGCGTGATCTTATCCCGCCGGCTCGCCAGCGGCATGATCATGTGGTTGTACGTCTGCGCCATCGCCGAGCCATGCCCGGAGAAGCGGTTCTGGCTCCGGCGGTCCGCCTGGACGATCGCCTGGTGCACGCGCGGCGTGTTCTCCTTCAGCCACGAAAGCAGCGTCGGCCCAAAGTTGAAGCTCATCCGCGAATAGTTGTTCACGATGCGGATGATCTGGTTCTGCTGGTCGACGATGCGCGCCGCGGCGTTCGGCGCATAGCACTCCGCTGTAATGCGGTCATTCCAGTCGTGATATGGCGCAGCGGAGTCCTGGGTCTCTACGGCTTCCAGCCAGGGATTCTCCCTCGGCGGCTGATAAAAATGGCCGTGAATACAAATAGCTCGATCGGGTCTGCTCATGAACGGGTCTTTCGATACACTACGCCTCCCCCCGCCCGGGTAGAAGCATGCGTTTGCGGTCAACGGTGAGATTCGTCACATGATCCGCATTCGCCTTCTGTGCGACAATAGCTCTTGCGGAGGTCTGTGCGCCTCCGGGAGACACCCTATGCTGGACCGGCTACTGCAACCCGAACATCTCATCGTCATCCTGCTCATCGCCCTGCTCATCTTTGGGCCTACCAAGCTGCCCGGCCTCGGCAAGGGCCTCGGCGAAGCCTTCCGCGGATTCAAGGAAGGCATCAAGGGCACCGACAACGACCATGCGGCCAAGCAGGAAAACACCGCTGCGAAGACGGAAACCCCGGCGACCCCGCAGGCCAAGTAAGCTTTCGTTCGGGAGGTACAGCAAAGCCGCACCGGGCCGGTGCGGCTTTTGTGCGTTGGGCTATTTTGGAATCTTCACCAGGATCGCCTGCGCGTCAAACAGATCCGGCGGCAGCTGCGTGTTGTACCCGCCCTTGAAGATATACCGCTCCTGCGTCATCTCGCCGTTGTGCTGGCGGCTGATCGAAAACGGCATCGGCAGCCCATCCACCGTGTGGTAGTCGGTATACTCCTCGACCTCTTCATTGCGGTCCTTGTACTGCGGATCGCGCCAGTACCAGGTGCGCCGCCGCGGCAAATGCGTCTCCGCATCCATCTGGATCGTGATCGAGTCATTCTGGTCATTCAGTAGAGTTACCTGGTCGGTCAGCTGCCGTTCGGCCAGCGTCTGCCCTTCCCACATCAGGACCGTATTGGGATTCTTCATCCAGACCTTCACTGCCGCCTCGATGGAATGCTCGCGGTTGCGGATCGCCGACTCGCAGGGATCGTCGCCGCTCAGCGCCTTCATCGGTTCGATCCCCTTGTACGTGACTTCTCGGCACTGCTTCAGATCGAAAAGCTGTACCCAGCGATGCCGGTCATGGCCCTTCTCATCGAGGTCGATCCGCTCGTGGTCGGGCGTCTTCCAGTCCCAGAACTGAATGGTCGCGCCCGTCGGCTTGCCCTGATAAAAGGCGGCGATCCGGCCCGTCATGTAGCTGTTCTGCAGATTCAGCCAGCGATCCCCTCCCAGGGCTTTGACCATCGCCTCCAGCGCCGCCCGGGCCTTCGCGGTCCCGGCATCGGCAGCGGTACTGGTCGAGGGCACGCTGCTGGTGGGCGGCGCATCCGGAGAGGCGGGCGCATTCTGGCCGTGAGCGGCAAAAGCGAGGCAGGCGACAAGCAAAACCGGGATCGTGCGCATAGTTAACCGACGAGGACAGCTCCTCCATTCACATTGACGATCTCGCCGGTCATAAAGCCAGCAAGCGGCGTGCACAAAAACAGAATCGGCCCGGCAATCTCCCTCGGATCGGCCACCCGCCCCATCGGAATGACAGAGAAAACCTTCTCACGCGTGGTCGGATCGCTCAGCGCCGGAGCCGACATCTCCGTTGCCACCCATCCCGGCGCAACGCAGTTGACCTGGATGCCCGCCGGAGCCA
>DASSKX010000680.1:0-5323 GCA_035689925.1 Acidobacteriaceae bacterium | reverse complement strand
AACGCGATGAAGTTTCGCACCGCCTGATCGAGCGTCAGCGTGCTCCCGGCCAGCGTGTCATCGCCGATGATGGCGCGGCCGTTTTTCACGCGGACCTCCAGTTCGCCCAGCCACCATGTGCCGTCCGGCATGCCGGTGCCGGCCATCGCGTCCGTGATCAGCAGCGCCCGCTCCGGCCCCTTGGCCCGCCAGAACAAGCGGACCGCGGCCGGATCCACATGCAGCCCATCGCAGATGATCTCCGCGTAGAGGTCGTCGTTCGTCAGGACCTCAGCCACGATTCCCGGGTCGCGCGCTTCCAATCGCCGCATCGCGTTGTACGTGTGTGTCGCCGTTACCGCCCCGGCGCGCACGCCGCGCTGCGCCGCTGCAGAATCCGCATTGCTGTGCCCCAGGCTGCAGCGCACGCCGAGGTTCGTCGCGTGAGCAATCGTCTCCTCCGCACCGGGAAGCTCCGGCGCAATCGTCATCAGCCGGATCTTGCCCTCCGCCGCCTGCCACATCTGCTCAAAGCGCGCGACGCTGGGCTCGAGCAGCTGATGCGCCGCATGCGCGCCCCGCTTGTGCGGCGAGAGAAACGGCCCTTCCAGATGAATCCCCAGCGGCCGCGCCCCATCGCCAGCCGTGTCCAGCAGCTTCGCGAGGCCGTTCAGCGAACGCAGCAGCGAATCCAGCGGAGCCGTCACCGTCGTCGCCAGGTACGCGCCCACGCCGCGCCGCGCCAGAAACGCTCCGATGTGGCCGAGCGCCGATTCCGTCGCCTCCATCACGTCGTGGCCGCCGCATCCGTGGATGTGCACGTCAAAGAGTGCCGGGATCAGTGTGCATCCTGGAAACGCCACATGCTGCCCGGGCGGCAGGGCGGACGCAGCCTGCGTTGCCACGCTGACGATCACCCCGTCTTCGATCACGACGACCGGCTGCTCCACGCACTCCGGAGGCGTCAGCAGCCGCTTTGCTGTCACAACGGTTCGCATCACTACAGAGACTACAGCGAAGCGCGCCCTCGCGCGGGTGCGCCGAGTTACGCCCGTACTCCCCAAAGAAAAACCGGAGCCGCAGCTCCGGTCCTCAGATGTCCTTCCCTGGAGTCTTTACTGCTGCGGGGATCCAGCCCTGGCCGGAACCGGCACGGTCACCCCGGGCGCCTTCTTTGTCTGCCGGGGGATCCGCGCCCGCCCGCGCTGCGCTGTGCGGTGCGTTGCGCGTCCCCGAGCCGCCGGGCTGGCCGGAAGCGGAGCAGCCGTTCCCGGATCCGCCGGACGCACGGCCGATGCCGCTCCCACCCCTCCGCGCTGGATCTGCAGCACCGGCGGAGCAGGCGGTTCTCCCGCGCGATGCTCGTGCGAGTGCCGCACCGAGCCCACGACAATGACGCCGCACATCAGCCCCGCAGACGCAAACCCGGCGAGCGGGCCCACAAACCGAGGCACGCGTCGCCCAGGAACGAGACGTGCCGTCCCCGCGTCCGCGCTGGTCCGCGCCGCTGCCAGCCGATGCAGGATCCGCCCTTCCATTTCGGGATCGGGCACTGCGCCGCCAATCGCTCGCAGGACAGCGTCCACCTTCTCCATCTCCTCGTTACGCTCGCTCGTCATCGCTGGATCCCCTCCTTCTCCAGCAGCACGGCCATCTCTCTGCGGGCCCTGAAGATGCGCGACCGGATCGACGACTCCGTCGTTCCCAGCATCGCGGCAATTTCCCCCGTCGTCAGCTCCTGCACCGCCGAGAGCAGCAGCGCTTCGCGTTCCCGTCGCGGCAGCTTGTCAACCAGAGCCAAAATGCGCCCCTGCTCCTCGTTTGAGATCACCGCGGCATCGGCCGCCCGGTCCTTCGAGGGCAGCGCCCGCGCGTGATCCGCAATGTCCTCGTTCTCCGGCCGCGTCTTCGCCCGCCGCTTCCGGTCGAGCACAATATTCCAGACAATCCGCACCAGCCAGACCCGGTAGTCGCGGACCTCCTCGAGCTGCGACTCGTGCTTCAGCACCCGCAGAAAGGTCTCCTGGACGGCGTCCTCGGCCTCGGCCGCGTTCCGCGTCACCGAGAAGGCCACGCGGTACAGCGTCGTGGAATACTCGGCCACCAGCTGGGCGATCGTCTGGCTCTTATCCACTGATTTAGCGACCCGAGCAGGCGTCATCCAGCCGGCGAGCTGGCCTTCGAAGGCACTCATCCTGGCACCTCGCAGGAGGAATTCCGTACGTCTGCTCTAACGACGCAGGATATCGCGTTTTCGCTCATGAACCGGCCGGCGCAGCCCGGCACATGGCAAACCTCGGCTCGGATTCCCTACACTGGGCTGAATGCGCTCTCTGCTCGTTCTGCTCGGCTCCCTGTGTCTTGCCCTGTCGTCGGTCGGTTGCCACAGCCACCGCGCCGGTGCGGAAACCGACAAGCTCGTCAGCCAGCCGGGGCCGACCTTCACCGTCAAAGACTTCCCGGCCGCCGCGAAGATCATCATCTACGGCGACACGCGCTTTACCGACCCGGGAGACGTGAGCGCCGCTAACCCGAAGGCGCGCGTCGCCCTCGTCGCGCAGATCGCTGCGGAGAAGCCCGACGCCCTGGTCCTGACCGGCGACCTGCCCTACCGCGGCAAGAGCATCAAGGACTACCGCCAGTTCACAACCGAGACGGCCGCATGGCGCGATGCGCACCTGCGCTTCTATCCGGTGCTGGGCAATCACGAACTCTCCGGAGTGGAGCGGGCGGACCCGCTGCAGAACTGGTGGGCGACCTTCCCGCAGTTGAAGAACCGCCGCTGGTATTCGGTCGCGCTCGGTCCGCGCGTCTATCTGCTGGCGCTGGACAGCAACTCCGGCCTGCTCCCCGGCAGCGAGCAGCGCAAATGGGTCGAGGATCAGATCACGCACCTGCCGGCGAGCGTGGACTTCCTCTTCATCGCGCTGCACCATCCGCCGCTCGCCGACATCCAGGGACGGATGCACGCGGACCACAACCCGCGCCCGAACGAAATCTCTCTGCGGGAGTACCTCGACACGATCGCGCCCGGCCTGCACGCGCGCATCATTGTCGACGCAGGTCACATCCACAACTACGAGCGCTTCGTGCAGGATCAGGTCACGTACCTCGTCTCCGGAGGCGGCGGAGCGCATCCCTACGAAGTGGAACGCAAGCCGGGCGACCTGTGGCAAAGCCACGACTTCCCCAACTTCCATTACGTTGTCTTCCGCCTCGAGGGCCCGAACCTGAACGCGACGATGTACCGGCTCGCCGTGCCCATCGGCCCCCAGCCGCAATGGACCGCCGCCGATTCCTTCGTGATCACGTCCAAAGCGGCGCTGAGTCCCAACCGGTAAGGGAGCCGTATGCAGCGCCAGCCCTGGTTTGAGATCCACGACAGCGCCTGGTTTCCGGCGTATCTGCGCGACCTCGTCACCGAAGCGCTGGAGGCGATCTGGAACAGCAACCGCACCTACGTTCCCATCGCTGGCAGGCTGCGCGATGCCGTCCGGAACTCCGGCTCACGCACGGTGATCGACCTCTGCTCCGGCGGCGGCGGGCCGTGGCCGGGGCTCTACGACACGATCGCCGACGGCCAGCCGCTCTCCGTTCGCCTGACGGACCTCTACCCCAACGCTGGCTTCCGAAGTAACGGCCGACTCCCGGCGGGGATCTCGGCGTGTAGTCAACCCGTAGACGCCCGCAACGTGCCGGAGGACCTGCACGGCTTCCGGACCATCTTCTCCTCGTTCCACCACTTCGATCCTGAAGCTGCCCGCGCGCTGCTCGCCGACGCGTTCCGCCGCCGCGAAGGAATCGGCGTCTTCGAAGCCGCCCGGCGCACTCCCGGGACGATGCTCTCGGTCGCCGGAGTGGCCGCGCTCTCGCTGCGCACGGCTGTAGCCCAGCGCCCCATTCGTCCGGCCCGGCTGCTCTTCACTTTCCTGCTGCCGGTGATTCCGCTGACGCTGTGGATCGACGGATTGCTCTCCTGCCTGAGGAGCTACTCCCTCGAGGACATGCGCGAGCTGACCAGCGGCCTGACCGCTCCGGACTACACCTGGCAAATGGGCGACGAGCACGGCGGCACGGTCCCCATCCGGTACCTGATCGGCACGCCGCGGCGGCCCGCCTGACTCGCCCAGCCCTGTGGCGGGCATCACACCCCGGGTTCGAGGACCCCGGGCTACAATCATGCGAGGACGGATCGCCCCATTCGCGCAGGCGCGAGGGGTAGCCCGGAGCGACGATGCCCCTCCACCACCTCTTCAATGACCACGCCGACCACGTTCGTGGCAAGGTCGCGGGCATCTACGCGCTGCTGCTCCTCTTCAATGCCGGAGCCTGGCTCTGGGCCATCGCCGCCTTCCACCGCTTCCCGGTCTTGCTGGGAACGGCGTTCCTGGCCTACTCCTTCGGGCTGCGGCACGCCGTCGACGCCGACCACATCGCTGCTATCGACAACGTCACGCGCAAGCTGATGCAGGAGGGCAAGCGTCCCGTGGCCGTGGGATTCATGTTCTCGCTCGGCCACTCGACGATCGTCATCCTCGGCTCCGTGCTGATCGCCGCCGCCGCGCTCGGCCTGCAGCATCGGCTGGACCACTTCCGCTCCATCGGCGGCGTGATCGGGACCACCGTCTCGGCAATCTTCCTGCTGGCCATTGCCATCGCGAATCTCGTCATCCTGCGCTCGGTCTACGGCACCTTCACGCGGGTGCGGCGCGGCGAGCCTTACGTCGACGAGGACCTGGACCTGCTGCTCTCGGGCCGCGGCTTCCTGGCCCGCATCTTCCGCCCGGTCTTCGCAATGATCCGCCGCAGCTGGCACATGTATCCGCTCGGGGTGCTGTTTGGGCTGGGGTTCGACACCGCAACGGAGATCGGGCTGCTCGGCATCTCCGCCGCGGAAGCATCGCGCGGCCTCTCGCTGGCGTCGATCCTGGTCTTCCCTGTGCTCTTCGCCGCCGGCATGTCGCTGATCGACACCACGGACAACGTGCTGATGCTCGGGGCGTACGGCTGGGCGTACATCAAGCCAATCCGGAAGCTCTATTACAACCTGACGATCACGTCGGTGTCGGTGGTTGTGGCGCTGGTGGTGGGCGGGATCGAAGCGCTCGGCCTGCTCGGCGGCCAACTGCATCTGCAGGGCAGCTTCTGGGGATTGATCGGACGCCTCAACTCCAACTTTGGCGTCCTCGGGTACTGCATTGTGGCCATCTTTGCGGTGAGCTGGATTGTGTCGATTGCGATCTACAAGCTGCGGCGGTTTGAAGAGCTGGAGTTCACGCCGGAGGCGTGAGCTTCGGGGTACAGGCCGGTTGCGAATTGGATCGCAAGCAGAGATGAACCTCAG
>DASSKX010000679.1:0-6299 GCA_035689925.1 Acidobacteriaceae bacterium | reverse complement strand
TAGGTTGCGGTGTCGGGGCTGAAGGTGCTCTGGGCGCAGACGGTGAAGGGCGCAGAGCCCGTCGCGCTGCACAGGCGATACCAGCGGATGCCGGTTTGCGTGGCCGCTGACCTGACCTGCACGGACTGATTGAGAACCATGGCCGCCGTGCCGTTGCTGGATTTGCGATACGAGAGGCGGTACATGAGACGGTCGCCGATCGAGTCCAGCTGCTGCGTAGTACCGGCCTGAGGAATGCAGGTGACGCCGCCGCAGGCTTCGTGGACGGTTCCGACGGCGAGCGTGCCGAGCGAGGTGAGTGTGCCGGTGTTCGGATTGAACTGGTAGAGGGCGAGCGCGTTTCCGCTGGTCGAACTGAGATTCGAGACGAACTGGACGTAATAGTCGGAGCCGGGCGGGAGGTTGGGGCCGTCGATGTCCGCGGGAAGGATGTTGTAGATGCCGGTGTTGCCGGATCCGGAGCAGGTGAAGCTGATGGAGGCGGGGGCGGCCCCGGTCCAGTTGGGCAGCGGGAAGCTGCAGGCCTGCGCGCCGAGGAAGGTGGAGGAAGTCGTTCCGGTGATCGGGTTGACCGTGATGTGGAACATGTTCGCGGAGAAGTAGACTCCGTCGGACCAGACGCCGAGCTTGGGATAGTCGGGGACGCCGTTGCCGAAGGGAATGTCGTAGAGCTCCCAGGTTCCGGTGGCATCGGCGGTGTCGGAGATGGCGATGCAGTAGTCGTTCTGGGTGAAATCAGAACTGTAGGCGAGCTGGCTCATGATCCAGCGGTGGTCGATTTTGTCGAAGAGCGCGAGGACGTCGCCGCCGTCGGCATTGACGTAGCAGTTGGAGCTGGGCATGGAAGCGAAGAGCGCGCCGAGATCGTTCGTGACCAGTTGCGTTCCGGAGGTGTTGTAGACGGCGTAGCTGGTGTTGACCACCTGAAGGATCTGCGTGTTGCCGCTGGGGTCCTGGCCGACGGAGAGGTTGGTGTCGGGCGGAATGGCTCCTGTAAAGGCTTGGCCCTGGAACTGCGTGCCGGGAATGAGAGAAGAGCCCGCGTAGGAGGTCTGGAGGTCGGGATCGGTCCAGCTGGTGCCGCCGCCTCCGCCGCCGCGCGTCGGTTTGCTGCTGCCGCTGCCGGTGCGTTTGGGATAGATGAGGACACGCGCGGGCGTTCCGGGCTGCCATTCGAAGGGGATGGGGACGTGGGAGTTCATCGGCGCGGTGGTGGCGTGGGCGACGGAGCGGATGGTGGTGCCACCGTGCTGTCCGGCAGAGACGGCGGGCAGGAGTGCAACGGCTGCAGTGAGTGCAAGGGATTTCAGGATGATCGCCATGACTGCCTCTCAAACAGCGGGATTTGGAGGGCCTCAGCGGGGAGGGCAGATGCGTGCAGGGCTGGGGAGGAAATGCGCCGCAACTATAGGCTGGCTGTCCTGGCGTGTCAACGGAAATTCCTGGGCGTGGTGCGGGGATCGATTTACTCGCCGCATTCGCCGTGGGTGGCTTCTCTGGAGCGGCGGGCGTTGTAGTCGAAGGTGCTGGTGGCGGGGTTCCAGACGTAGGCGGTGACGTGGCAGTGGAGGGGGAGGCCGTGGGCGTCGTTTTCCTGGCGGAAGTCGAGGATGGCGGTGCGGTCGAGGGTCAGGCGGACGTCGGCGAACTCGGTGACGGAGGCAGCCTGCAGCAAATTGGGGTCAATGATTTTTTTGTGGGCGTCGCGGAAGCGCGCGAGGACCGGCTTGCCTGCCTGGAGTTGCATGACGAGGACGGAGTCGGAGGAGGGCGCGTTATCGCAGTAGTCCACGACGGCGTAGGAGGGGCCGCCGGCAGGAATCTCCGCCGCATCGAGGATCTTGATTTCCCAGTTGAGGTCGGGGCAGGGGCGAGGGAGGCTGGCTGTGATCTGCGGGACGAGCTTTTCCCATTGCGTGACGGGCGTGTCGGAGGGATTCGGGTCCTGGGCGAAGGATGGAACGCAGATGAGAGCGAGCGCGAGCGGGATCAGCCAGCTTGCTGGGTGTCCGGAGAGGCGTCGGGGCATGCGCTCCAGGGTCCGATCGTCAGCAGCGGACGACGTTTTTGGCGTCGAGACCGCGGGTGGCGTTGCGGGTGTCGATGACCAGCTGCGATTCGCGGACGATGCGCGGGTAGTCGTAGCTGGAGTGGTCGGTGACGATGAGGACGCAGTCGTAGCCGGCGAGGTTGTCGAGGGGGGCGCAGTTCATATCGAGCGCGTAGTGGCGGCCGTGTCCGACGCGGGGGAAGTAGGGGTCGTTGTAGGCGACGTGAGCGCCGCGCTTCTGGAGTAATTCGATGATGGTGAGGGCGGGCGATTCGCGGAGGTCGTCGATGTCCTTTTTGTAGGCGACGCCGAGGACGAGGATGCGGGAGCCGTTGAGGGGCTTGCGGTGGGTGTTGAGCGCCTCGGCGGTCTTCTCGATGACGTACCACGGCATGCGGGTATTGATTTCGCCGGCGAGTTCGATGAAGCGGGTGTGGAAATCGAACTGGCGGGCTTTCCAGGAGAGGTAGAAGGGGTCGATGGGGATGCAGTGGCCGCCGAGTCCGGGTCCGGGATAGAAGGCCTGGAAGCCGAAGGGTTTGGTTTTGGCGGCGTCGATGACTTCGAAGATGTCGATGCCCATGCGCTCGCAGAGCTGCTTGAGCTCGTTCACGAGGGCGATGTTGACGCAGCGGTAGATGTTTTCGAGGAGCTTGGTCATCTCGGCGGCAGCGGGCGAGGAGACGGGCACGGTGCGGTTGAAGATGCTGCCGTAGAGGGCGGAGGCCAGCTGCTGGGAGGCCGGGCCGATGCCGCCGATCACTTTGGGGATATCGCGGCGGGCGACGGTGTCGTTGCCGGGGTCTTCGCGCTCGGGCGAGAAGGCGACGTAAAAGCCGGCGGCGCCGGAGGCGGATTCCGAGCGGAGGCCGTGGGGATTGCCGGATTCGAGGAGCGGGATGAGCAGCTCCTGGGTGGTGCCGGGATAGGTGGTGCTTTCGAGGATGATGAGCTGGCCGGTGCGCAGATGGGGGGCGATGGCCTGCGCGGTTCCGGTGATGTAGCTGAGGTCGGGCTCGTGGAATTCGTCGAGGGGGGTGGGGACGCAGATGATGACGGCGTCCATGCGGCTGATGGCGGCGTAGTCGCTGGTGGCGGCGAAGCCGCGGCCGCGGGCGGACTGAATTTCGGTGGCGGGGATGCGGACGATGTAGGAGCCGCCGGCGTTGAGGGTGGAGACCTTGGCGGCGTCGATGTCGAAGCCGGTGACGGGGAATCCCTGCTCATTGAAGAGGAGAGCCAGAGGCAGACCGACGTAGCCCATGCCCACAATGCCCACCTGGGCGGTGCGGTCGCTGATGCGGGCGAGGAGGGCGGGACTGTGCTCGATGGCGGTGGTCATGCCGGGCAGGTTCTCCTCGATTCTAGCGGCCGGCGGCAGATTTCAGAAGAGACTGGGGCCGGATTCGTCTTCGACGGCGGTGAGGAAGGCCTGGAGGAGGACAACGCGCGGCTCGGCGAGCCGGCGGGTGGTGTGCAGGCGGATCTCTCCGGGGAGGTGTTCGAGGCTGCGGCGGAGCGCGGCGACGGCATCGGTGAAGCGCGGAAAGCGCGTGTCGCGGCCGACCTTGCTGACGGTGCGCAGGATGGCGATGGCGCCAAGCTGCTCGAGGATGTCGGCATCGCGCAGGATGGTGGCTTCGGCGGAGGTGGGCTGGTCTTTGGGCTGGTGCTCGCGGATGACCTGGAGGACGGCGGGGATCTTCGCTTCGGGGAAGCCGGCGTCGCGGAGGATCTGGGGGGCGTGGGCGCAGGCGTAGGCCACGTGATCCCAGCGGGCGAGTTGTTCGGGATCTTCGGGGCGATGGCCGACGAAGACGCCGAGGTCATGGAGCCAGGCGGCGGCGAGCACGATGTCGCGATCGTATTGGAGGCCGTCGCCGACGGATTCGATGAGCGCCTGGAGACGGGGCTGGTGACCAAATTTGTCGATGGGCCTGGCTTGTTGCCAGATGACGTTGCGGAGGCGATCGAGCCAGGCGGGTTCCATGAGATAGTTCTACGGCAAAGAGCACCGGGTTTTGATTCGGGAATCGCAGTTGGAAAAAACATTACAGTTGGGTCACAACGCACAGCGCTGAGGAATTGACACCGCCGCAGCGGCGATCTAGCATCGGGTGCCAATGTGCAGCTGCTGGACGATGTCTGCGGAGTAAAACGGACACGATCAGCAGGACGGATGCGCGTTGTCGAAGAGGTTACTGTTGTTTCGGTCAACACCGCGCACTGTTGTTGAAAATAAACATGCAGATCGAGGCCGACTGTTGTATGTTGCTTACTAGACGAGAAGAAAGACTCTCCTGCTCCTGGCAGCGTTTTTTGGACCAGTGTGAGGCCAGGTGAAGACCAGGAGGAGAGAGAGATTCCCCAGGTTTAACCTTCTTCGGTTCTGCACGACTTCTGACCTTAACAACAGAGATTTGGACCAGCGTTCGCTGCGGGACTGTTGCATGTGTCCTTCCAGCATGAATCGCTCAACCAGGCATCACCGCTGACATGGCCACATCGGAATATCTGAGAAACGGGACCGCTGCGAGCCGAGCGCAGGGCGCAGTCACGCAGTTGCCCTCCGGAGCACGTCGGCGCAGCATCGGCCCGGCAGCGGCAGCGGCAGCGGTGATGGTCATCAACGACGTGCTGATGATCCTGCTGGCCTTCGGTGTGGCTCTGGTTCTGCGGGGGCCGGTGGTGACACGGCTGCTGCCCTATCTGGGATTTGGCCGCGTTGGGGCAACGTCACTGGACCTGGCGTACCTGGGCTGGTTTGTTCTCTCCTACGTCGTGGTGGCGAGACGGTACGGTTTGTACTCGGCGACGCCGGGAGCCTCGACGGGGCACGAGATCCGGCTGGTGTTGCAGGCCTGCCTCAATGCGGGGCTGATGCTGTGCGGCACGCTGTACATGTTCCACGCGGTGGTGATCTCGCGGATGCTGGTAGTGATGCTGGTGGTGACAGCGTCGGGAGCGCTGTCGGTGCGGCGGGCGATTATGCGGCTGTCGCGCTACCGGCACTACGAGCAGGGGCTGGAACTGCGCAACATCGTGGTGCTGGGCACGAACCAGATGAGCTATGCGCTGAGCCGCCAGCTTCAGCACGACCATCGGCTCGGGTATCGATTCATCGGATATGTCTCGGCGCCGGGAGCGCCGGTCAGCAACGAGATCAACCGCGAGCAGATTCTGGGCGGAGTGGACAAGCTGCGCCAGCTGACGCGGCTGCATTTCATCGATGAAGTGGTGATCGGGGAGTATTACCCGACGGAGCAGGCCGTGCGGCTGGTGGAAGACGCGCGCGATCTGGACGTCGATGTGCGGGCGATCGCGGGGTACTACGGCGACCTGACGACGAACGCTCCGGTGGAGTACCTGGGAATCTTTCCGGTGTCGTCGCTGCACCGGCGGCACGTGCGCGTTGTGGGTTTGATCTTCAAGCGCGTGGTGGACATCATTCTGTCGATAGCGGCGCTGGTGGCGGTGGCTCCGCTGATGGCGACGGTGGCGCTGGCGATCAAGCTGGAGAGCGAAGGGCCGGTATTTTACGTCTCCAATCGCATCGGCAAACGGGGCCGGGTGTTTCCGTGCTTCAAGTTCCGCACCATGGTGAACAACGCGGAGCGGATGAAGAAGGATCTGGCAGCGCTGAATGAGCGGGACGGGATCCTGTTCAAGATGACGAACGATCCGCGGATCACGCGGCTGGGACGCTTCCTGCGCAAGTACAGCCTGGATGAGCTGCCGCAGTTCCTGAACGTGCTGCGCGGCGAGATGAGTATTGTCGGGCCGCGTCCGCCGATCGCGTCGGAAGTGGAGAAGTATGAGCTGGAGCACTTCCGCCGGCTGGAAGTGCTGCCGGGTCTGACAGGGCTGTGGCAGGTGCAGGCGCGACACGATCCTTCATTTGCGAAGTACATCGCGCTGGACACGGCGTACGTGGAGAACTGGAGCCTGTGGCTGGACCTGAAGATTCTGGTGCGGACGGCGAACGTGGTGCTGCGGGGCACGGGTGCGTGAGGCAGCCTGTCGCGGCGGCCTGTAGCCGGTAGCGAAACGATCAGCGGCGTCGGGGATTCCGGCGCCGTTTTCATTTTGTGTGCTTGCGGCGGAGCATGGCTCTGAAGCAGACTGGATCGCGTAAGGGAAGCCGTTAGCCGGTAGCCTGTCGCTGGTAGGCGGCGGAGGAGCGGCGCTGATCTTTCACCGGTGTTTACGTTTTTTGCTTTGGAGGATGAGTTGAGCCAGTTGCGACGGA
>DASSKX010000678.1:0-4295 GCA_035689925.1 Acidobacteriaceae bacterium | reverse complement strand
GTGATTGAAGAGTGGATCGACGAGCAGCGGCGTCAGCAGCGTTCCCGCGACGACCACCGGGACGGTGAATGCCCAGAACCAAATCCACCAGCGCCGCGGTGAGCGCCGCATGATGATGTAGAGCACCGTCAGTACGAACGTACCTATAATCAGCGTGAGTCCCAGAGACTTCAACCAGTCGGCCCACCACGGGGACCAGTTCTCCACCGAAAGGCCAAAGCGCAGACTGACGCGATGGCCGAGCACAGCTTCCGGCAATTGCAAACACGAGAAGATCAGCAGCCAGAGCGGAATAGCGATTAGCCCCTGCAGCCACGTGCGTCGGAAGGCGCGCTCAGCGAGGCGGGCGATGCGATTGCCGAGCCGAAACCGCACCAGCAACCAAAGCGTGAGCACCAGCCAGGCTGTTCCGCCGAAGTACAGCCAGGTACGCCAATGGCTGAGCTGGATCGCAACGGCGAGTTTGTCGGGCGGCAGTCTACAGATCGGGTCAGCTGCAGCTACCAGCATGCTCACCGTCAGCCCGCCCCAGCTAGAGATTGAACAGCTCCCGCAGGCGGCGCGTCTGGGCCCGGCTCACTGGGATCTCCGTCTGCTTCTTGTCGGCCATCCGCAACTGATAGGTGCTCTTGAACCAGGGCACCACTTCGCGAATGTGATTGATGTTCACCAGATACGACCGGTGGGCGCGCCAAAACACGGCGGGATCAAGCAAATCGAAGAGCTCCTCCAGAGTGCGGCATTTCGACTGCCCTTCAATGGTCGGGGTTACGACCGAGATCACACCGTCGTCAATGGACGCATAGCAGATGTCTTTCTGGTCGATCAAGAGCAGCCGGCTGCCGGACTGCAGCACAATCTTGCCGCTGTGCCCCCGCGGAACCTGTTGCTGCTCAATCAGCTTCAGCAGCGCATCCACGCGCAGATCGCCCGCAGCGGGCGGGCGCGCCTCTGCATTCTGCTCCTGCAGTCGCATTCGAGCCCGCTCGACGGCCTGCAGCACTCGCGCCTTGTCGAAGGGCTTGAGCAGGTAGTCAATGGCATTCACGTCAAAAGCGCGCACCGCATACTGATCGAATGCGGTGGCAAAGATGATCTGCGGCAGATGGTCGCCTTCGCCCAATTCCAGGAGCTTCCTCAGAACGGCGAACCCATCCAGACCAGGCATCTGCACGTCCAGGAAGACCACATCGGGATGATGGGTGCGAATCAGGTCCACGGCCTCTACGCCGTTTTTGCCCTCGGCGAGAACATCCACGTCCACAGCATCGTCGAGCAAGTACTTCAGCTCTTCTCGTGCCAGTTCTTCGTCGTCGACAATGAGGGCGGTGATGGACATGACGGGCTGCGCGCCATTCAAGTATAGGAACGCTGCCGAACGCGGGTCAACGAAAGGCGAGTACGGGACGTTGGGCCCTTCTGCAGCGCCCTGTCTGATATGCCTAATACTCCGCGGCAGCGTGGGCCAGAATCACAGCTGACTGAGCGGAGTCCTGCTCGTAGTAATGCAGGAAGCGCTGTGGCTCAGCGGCCTGATAAGCGCCCAGGTTGTGTGCCCAGCGGAAGCCTACCGGCTGATACCAGAGCTCCACCTCCACCTTGTAGGGACCGGCTGCATTCTTGATGGGGACTTTATAACGGATGCGGCTGGAACCGCCGGTGAACGCCGGATCGTCGGCTGCTGCGCCAACGACGCGAATATCACGCTCCGCCGTCGCCTTGTCGAATCCCAGAGGGAGAATTCGGTTGTCCTTGAGGTAATCAACCGCAGCGATCAGACCCGTTGTCACGTGCCCCTGCTGATCGCCCAGAATGGACTCGAAGATCTCGACCTGATCCGGGCTGGTGATGACCAGATGATGCGGCTCGAACTTCAGCTTATCTGCATCGTTGGCATTGCCGACGATCGATCCATCGGGGCTCAGATGCCCGGACTCGAAAATCACATTGCCGGTCCGGTCGCGCACAGTGACATGCAGCCACGCGCGGCGCGCCGGATAGGCCGTCGGCAGTTTGTGGCCGGTGTTGTTATTGACGGTCACATCGAAGGCCAGCCGTCCTGTCTCTCCATGCACAGGTGCGACCTCGACCGTCGCTGCCTGGCTTTCGAGAAACTCCCGGGTGCGCGCAGCAGCAGCATCGAGTTCCTGCGGAAGCGCCTTCACGGCAAGCTCATCCCGGTGCTGGTTCAGCATGCGTTCGAGCAGGAAGTTGCCGCCTACAAACACGTGACGATGCATGCCATCGCGCGGCACTCCATAGACGGCTGTGACCGCCACCGGTTCATTAACTGCGGGCATGTGGCAATCCTGGCAATTTTCTTTGTACGCGAAGGCGCTGTGTTGCCACTCCTGAAATGGCACCTGCTCCGGAAGCCGCCCGATCACGGCGCCATTCGCCCCGCGCGCGGTGGTGTAGAGCGTGTGACAGCTGCCGCACAGACCCGAGTCGCGGATATGCGCAGCTTCTGTCGGCACAAACCCTTCTGTGGATGTCTGCATGATCCGCTGATGTCCTGCATCCACATTGAAGGGGCCGTATTCCGGGCGCTGATCACGGTCAGATGCGGCGGCCACGACAACATTGCCGACGAATGTCTTCGGCGTTCCGAGTCCATCTTTTTCAATCTGGTGGCATACCGAACAGGAGACTCCATCGGAATCCGGCGTGAATGCTCTGTGCTCCTTATTCAGGGGAAACCGGCTGAACACCGCCGTCTCTTTTCCTTCAGCACGGTCCATCAGGTGCCGCATCGGCATGTGGCAGGTGGAACATTCGTTCTGGATTGCGCCCGACGATTCGGGATGATCGATGGTCTCGCGGCGGACGCTGCCCTGCCAGTAAGGATCGCGCCCGGCATTGGCCATTACGCTGGCAGCCCACTGGTAGCCGATCGAGATGTCCTCGCCGGAGCTGGTCTTCAGTCCGTTATGACAAGCAACGCAGCGATCCGACGTATGGAACATCGCCTGTGCTTGGCCATGTGAAACGGGGCGGGGGTGCGGGTCACCCTCTGCACCGGCGCGGGCTTCCACAGGGCGAGGCGCCTGGAAAAACAAAGCAGTGGCGATCAGAGCGAGGAGAGCAGAGGTTCGCCTCATTTCCAGCCTCTCCAGAACATTCCATCCTGCCAATCCCAGAGCACGTAGAACAGAACCTGCGTTGGCCGCCCAGTGGTATCCGTGAACGGCTTTCTGACACCTGCGTCGAAGCGGATGTGCTGGCGCTTGCTGATCGTCACCTGCATCTCCGGCACAACATCCCAGTCAGTTTTTGCGCCATCCACCAAGTCGCGGCTTCCGACCAACTCGAGCATCGGCGACCATTGCCGGCCGAGGCCGTGGTCCTGCGTCCATGTCTGACCGAAGGCGGTGTTGAAGAAGAGGCTCTGCGCCGTGATGTTCGGGTGCCGCGGCAGGTCTGACCCCATCTGGAACTGGATCCAGGTGTTCGTTGGAAAGAGCTGATCGAATGCAAGGAATGGTTCAAAGACCGTGGTGCCGCTGCCGCCGAGCTTTGTGCTTCCGGTGGGCGGCAGAATACCGCCCTGCAAGGCCAGAATGGACCCGGTCCGCAGGCTCGCAAACATTACCTGCTTCCAGCCGATGGTCATGTCGCCGGTGTGGCTGTACGAATGCCCGTTGAACTGCTGGTAATCCCACGGCAGGTCAATTTCCAGCTGACCTTTCGGACCAAACGATTCTTCGTGAATGAAATGAGTAGTCCACCCCCGCGCGCCCGTGGCATTCACCTCTGCGGACACAACAAATTCCTTTTCCGGAAAAGCCTTCTCCGTTACAAGCGCGCGCGGCAGGTTGAGTTCGCCGCGCGGCCAGTGCGGATTCGGACACATGGTCCGCAGGTAGCCGATGATGTCGTCCATCTGATCGCTGCTCAGCTGCTTGTCGAATGCGGGCATGATGTGCGAGTAGCCCATCCCGGGCCCTCCGTGCACGATCACGGCTTTCCAGTTCGCGTCCGTTTCCGGTGTGGTGCCGCTGCATGAGGTGAAGTCCGGAAAGGTGGGCGGCCGCCGGAATTCGGTGCGCTGCTGCGGAGCTCCGGCGCCTGTGGTGCCGTGGCATGCAACACAGCCTGCGCTGTAGAGAATCTTTCCGTTTTCAATGTCGGGCTTGTGCGTGTGCCGGAGTTCCTGCGCCGTGCCCCGGGATCCCGCGGCTGCTGCCATCAGAAGAACTGCAAATGAGAGGGCTCGAGCGTGAGGGTGCAGCTTCGGTGACAACCTTTCTCTCCCGTCTTCTGCCAACATACCCGGGCAAACTGAAAAACCTGTA